>JBEIPT010000591.1:0-1832 GCA_040376895.1 Lysobacteraceae bacterium
CAAGGCGCTGAAGCCGCTCAACCACTCGGTGACGTTCGTCTATCCGCGCAACTTCCACTTCTTCTGGCGTGATGTCCGCCAGAACGCTCCAGTCGACTTCATGTTCGCCGAAGCGCACCTCACTGACTATCGAGCCAAACGTTTCCAGTTCGAACCCATGCTCAAGACAGTCGAGAAGACCAGTTACGCTGTGTTGTCGATGGATGAAGTGGCCGCGCGCGGTGCACGTGGCCTGATCGGAGCGCGGGTGGTCACCATGCCCAGCCCGAGCATGGGTTTCGCACTCCTGGCCGAAATTTTCCCCGATCCGGTGCGCCAACCCAACGTGATGTCCACCGCAGCGAGCTGGCGCGACGGTGTGGAGATTGTTTTTGCCGGCGAGGCAGAAGCGGCGATCGTGCCCAGTATCGTCAAGGACGAGTACCCCAATCTTGTTGTCATCACGACCACGCGCGAGTTTCCGGGCCCAGCCTTGTCGGCGGCCCCCGGCGTTGACCCCGCGATGAAACAGGCGCTCACCGATGCGCTGCTGAAAGTGCATGAAGACACCGACGGTTATGCCGCGCTCAACGAACTGCGTATCAGCCAGTTTGTTCCGGTGACGGCTGGCGAGTACGACGGTAATGATGAACTGCTGAAGAGTTTCTTCGGATACAAGTCTGCGGACGGCAGCGAACAGTGATCTGTTGCGGCGCAATTCGGACGACCTCAAATCGTCGAATCGCGCCTTGCCCCGGAAACGATCCGGGTGCGTCGAACACCCATCAGAACAAGTGCCGCTGAATCCCCAAGGCCTGCAGCACCTTGCTGGCGATTTCCTCGATCGACGTGTGTGTGGTCGACAGCACCGGCAAGCGTTCGCGCTTGAACAATTTTTCGGCTTCGGCCACTTCATAACGACACTGGTCGAGCGTCGCGTAACGACTGCCGGGCTTGCGGATTTCGCGCACCTGGCGAAGCCGGATCGGATCAATCGTCAACCCGAACAGTCGTTGCCGATGTGCCAGCAGCCGCTGGGGCAATCCGCCCTGCTCCAGATCGTCGGGTGTGAGCGGATAATTGCCGGCACGAATACCGAACTGCAGCGCGAGATAAAGGCACGTCGGGGTTTTGCCTGACCGGGAGACACCGACCAGAATCACCTCGGCGTCGTTGAAGTTCGGATCGATTCCGTCGTCATGGGACAACGCGTAATTCGTCGCATTGATGCGGGATTCGTATTCCTGGAAGTTCACCAGACCGTGCGCCTGGCCCACTCGCGGCTGCCGTTTGGTGCCAAGTTCCAGTTCCAGTGGCGCAATGAACGGCGCGAAGACGTCCAGCATCAGTGCCCCGCTATGCGCGATCAACTGCGACATTTCCGGATCCACGACTGTATTCACGACGATTGGTCGAAGGCCGGAGGCCTCACCTTCCTTCCGCACTCGTTCGGCCGCTTCCCGTGCCTTGTCCATGGAATCGACGAACGGCAGGCGCGTCGTCTCGAACTCGACCCCGCCAAACTGCGTCAGAACGCTGTGGCCGATCGTTTCGGCGGTAATGCCAGTGCCGTCCGAGATGTAGAACACCCTGCGTTTGGTCATGGCTTTGGCTCTGGGCAAGTACTGCGGATTGTCGCGGACTGGCCGCAAATCCGCAAAGAATCCGTGGATTGCCTGCACATGACGAATGTTTGGGTTGCCCACTCCAGATTAACCAAGGATCATTCGCGACCTTCTGCCCTTTCCCGGAGTCGGTAATGACTGAGCGTGTGCTTTGGCTTGATGACCTGCGTCTCACTGATCTGCACAGCGTCGGCGGCAAGAACGCCTCGCTCGGTGAAATGATTGGCG
>JBEIPT010000371.1:0-3920 GCA_040376895.1 Lysobacteraceae bacterium
GGTGGGCCGCCGTATGCAGCGTCGATCGACGCACCCACCGAAGACGGTATCGCCGCTTCAGGTGCCACTTCCGCATACTCGGTCAAGGCCGCATCGGTCACCACGATGTCTGTGGTGGTGACGGCGGGTGTCTCTTTGGCGACAGGTGGCGGATCCGGGCGCGGATCGCGAGGTTTCACCACGACCGGCTTCGGCGGCGGCTTTTGCTCCGGCGGCGGCGGCGGTGGCGGGATCGGCGGTTTCTTGAATTCCACGAACGTCGGTGCCGTCGGCTCGACATTCCGGTCGGCCGCGGATGGCCGCACCGGCGTCACCAGAAACAACACCACACCCACATGCAGGATCATGGCTGTACTCATCCCGGCTATGCGGCGCAGGGAGATGGAATCATTGATCGGTTCGAAGTTCATGGTCTTCCCCACTCGATCCGGAAGTGGACCGCAAAAGCGTCAACGCACCGATCCGCCGATGAGGGTTAACGTGTTTCTTCGATTCGCCCCAACACACTGTCGCCATGACCGAAGAAATGGATTTCACTGCCCTCAAGCCGCGCCCCGCCATCGAGCAGGCGCAGGTGTTTTCGTGGCGGCGCACTGTGGCCTTGGCTGTGGCACTGAGTCTGCATGCCGGCTTGTTGCTCCGGATCACGCTGCCGCCCGGGGATGCCCCAACTCCCTCTGTCCGCAAGGTCGAGTCGGTCTTGCCGGCGATGAACCTGGTGTTCATCGATGCGCCGCGCGAGGCCACTTTGGCTCCCGAGCAGCAACGTCTGCCGACGATGCGTGTAACCTGGACGCCGCCACCGGTGTCGGTTCCAGCGCTGCGAGAAGCGGACGAACCGAGCCCGACGGACACCCCACCGGTCGCCGTGATGCCCGATGCCGCCACTTTGCAGGCTCAGTTGCCGGAGTTGGCCCGTTCGGCCGCCGGCCCGCTCAAATCCCGTCCCGCTGGCACCTTGCCGGGCTTGCCGGGGCGCGCTCAGGCCTTCGTCCCCTTGAATGCACCGGTCAGGCAAATCAAGACGATCACGCCCGAGCAGGTCGGCACAGTCCTGGCCAAGTTGATCCTCAGTACCATGGCCTCGAACCCGGACGACATCGAAAAGGCCCGCGAAATGCGCGACCCGCTGCAGGAAATGACGCAGGCCCATCTGCAGGCATTCGACGAGCCGGATTGTGCCGATCCCGACGACCCGCTCGGCGACCGGCGCTGCTGGGACAACGACCCCAATCTGAGGCGTTGAAACCTCGCGAACATCATGCTGTCAAATTGTGGTCAAGCCACTGACACGCCGATTTCGCTCGCGGAAACGAGACTTGCGGGATCAGGGCGTTCCGTCCCTGATCGGGAGCTGCGTCATGCGATACCGATCGATCTTCATCTCGGATGTGCACCTCGGCACGCCGGATTGCCAAGCCGACTATCTGCTTGGATTCCTGCAGGCGGTGCGAGTCGATCAGATCTACCTCGTCGGCGATATCATCGATCTTGAAGCCATGTCGGAACGGGCCTTCTGGCCGGCCAGCCACGCGGGCGTGATCGGGCAGTTGCTGCTGATGGCCTCACGAGGCACCCGGATCGTCTACATCCCCGGCAACCACGATGCTGCCTTGAGAGGTCTGGCCGGCCAGACGATCAGTGGCATCGATGTTCGCCTCAATGCGGAACATGTCGGTGCAGATGGGCGGCGCTTCCGGGTCAGTCATGGTGATGAATACGATTCCGAGCGACTCGGGCGCGACTGGCTGGTCTGGGTCGGCGAATACGCGCGGCAATTCGTGTGTTGGCTGAATCGAGGCTTCAATCGCGTCCGTCGACGTTGGGGATTGCCGTACTTGCCGTTGCCGATCGTCGCGAAGTCGCGCATCGAGGCGGCATTGAACTACATCCAGGAATTCGAAGAGCGCGTCAGTGCGGGCGCGGTCGAAGGCGGTTATGACGGGCACATCTGCGGGCATATTCACTTCGGCGCCATCCGCGACATCAACGGCGTGACGTACATGAATGACGGCGATTGGGTCGAACACTGCACGGCATTGACGGAAGACGCTTCGGGTCAGTGGTCCTTGCTGCACTGGAGTGGCAGTGCCACGGAGTTGGCCCGGGCCGGAATCGACGGTGTCACATCGCGACTGCCGGCACGCCTTCCGCTGGCCTCGCTGCAGGCGGCGGCCAAGCGACAGGCCGCCTGATCAGGGACGCGGGAGTGTTGCGGGTTTGATCCCGACGAAACGGAAGTACGGGACACTCATGCCGAGCAACATCGGAACCGGTTGGACGCGTTCGACAAGTTCGTGTTCGGGAAACCGCACCACCAGATGACGCAGACGACGGTCGTCGAGTTCCACCCCGTCATGTGCAAACCAGCGTGACCAGAATGCGCGGGCCAGCGCACCATGTCGTGCGTTCGCCGGAGCGCCACCCGACCACAAGTAAAAGTCGACGACAGCGAGCTTTCCGCCGGGCCGCAAAAGCCTCAAGGCGTTATCGATCACATCGCCGAACGTCGGCATCATGCTCAGTGCATAAGAGATCACCACGGCATCGAATCGTTGGGGAGAATCGAAGCTTGCCGCGTCGGATTCGACGATCCGCACGTTCGTCCGGTCGCGATGCCGTGTTCTGGATTGCGCGAGCAAGGCGGGGCACAAGTCGACGAGGACAAACTGGCCGGCTTGAAGCTGTCGCGCCGGAAACCGGTCCAGATTGGCGCCAGTGCCGGCGCCCAGTTCGAGTATGGTGGCGTGATCCGGAAGCGCCAACGAATCGACCAGATCCTGGCGGCCGCCCAGCAGTCGCTCGCGGAAACGATCGTAGTCAGCGGCTTGCGGCCGATAGAACTGGTCCAGTCGATCCCGGTGCGGGATACCCGACGGCATGCCGCGCAGCAATGCGCCGACAACGCGGGCGTCACTGCGCAGGCGTTCAAGCGCACGCATTGGCGACCACCAGTCCGGCGTAGGTGTGGACCCGGTCCGCCGCCTGCCAGTCGGAAATCCGGTCGTGATGAAGGTTCAGCAGATCGCCGATCCGACGGCTCTGGCCGGGCAGCGACAAACGACCGAGGAACTGCGGACTCGCCTCGGCGCTGCGCAGCAGGATCCGTGCATCGGGGCGCGCCCGATCGAAAATCGCCTGCCACTCTTCCGACAGCGCATCCGGATGGGCGTTGCTGAGCCAGTCCATGTGATCGAGCAGCACAAAGTGCGAATACCGTTGCGGTTGCGCGCGCAACACTTCGGTGACCGTCGCTGTCTGAATGTGAAGACGGTCGAGCAGTCCGTCACGCAGCCTTTGGATTTGGCCGGGGCGCAGATACTCCGGGCAGCAGTCCGGCAAGTAATGGCCACGCCAGTAGAGCTGCCAGAAATAGTTGTCGCGCAGCGGCAGTTCGCGCATGACGTATTCGATCGACTCGCGGATGAACGACGCGGCGGAGTCGCCTTGTTGATGCTCGACGAGTCGGCGCTGCGCGACAGGTACGCCAAGCAACGTCATCAAACCCTGGCTCGACAGCAGGCGCTCCAGCCACGGCGACCAGAGCTTCGGTGCCACTTCGAGGTCGTAGATGGCGCGTTGGGCCTCGATGCTGTCGGCGTCGAACAGCCGGCCAATGGCCGTGCGCAAAGCCGGACGCAGTCGAAGGTAACGTTGGAAGTTCCAGGCGACGTAACCGGACAGGCCATGGAAATAGAAACTGCCGCGCCGGCTCTTGAACCAATGCAGGCGCCGTTGCCAGTAGTCCTGGGCATAAGGGCTGAGTGCTTGTTTCAGCTGGCGATCGAATACGGTCTCGATCGTGTCCAGCCGACCCCGACCGAACATCGCGAACACCTGCTCATCATCCAGATTGCGGATGGCTGCAACCTTCAGTTCCAGCAGGGCGTTCTGGCGCGGATTGGCGTCCACGGCCGTAA
>JBEIPT010000440.1:0-3077 GCA_040376895.1 Lysobacteraceae bacterium
CGGCGCGGCCCACCCGGCCCCCCAAACGAGTGGCCCCCCCCCCACCGCGCCGTCTTCCCCGCCCACCCGGCAAACCACTCGGGTGCCACACACCCCAAACCGGGGCGCAACGAGTGGATTCCCGCTTGCGCGGGAATGACGGACTTTTGGTGTGTGGCACAATCGTTTGGAGCCCCGTTTCGCCGGCCCCTCTGCGCGTCATCCCCCGCGGGTTCGGTTCGGGGAGGGTTGGTTGGTGTTTAGGCAAACACGTCGCCCTTTCGCTTCACAGAGTGAAGCGCAAGCCCAATCCGTGCAAGCCGTCCCCGATGTTCGGGGAGGGTTGGGCGGGGTTCAGGCAAACACGCCGCGGCTTCAGATTCCGCGATTGGCCGATGCTTCAGCGAATCACCTGCTGGAACCGGGCACCGACTGCTCAAGCCGTTGCAGTCGCGCCCGAACCTGCCGGCCAATCCGACCACCATCCTTGTCCAGTGCCTGCCGGAAATAGGCTTGCGCCTGCTTTGGTTGACCGTCCTGCAACGCCAGATCACCGAGCACCACCAGCGCGCCACCATGATCGGGATCCAGCCGCGTGGCTTCAGTCAACAGCGCGCGCGCATCATCCGGGCGCCGCAACAACAGCGCCAATTGAGCGGCAAGCAAGACGGAATCAGCATCCGGATGTCGGGCGTTGATCGCTTTCGCATCGGCTTCGGCAGCCACATACTGTCCGGTTGCGGCCAACAATCTCGCCCGCAGATACAGGGCGGCACGCGCGCCGGGATAGGCGATCAGGACCCGATCCAACTCATCGATCCCTTCGTTATACCGTTGTGTCCCCGCGAATTCGACGGCACGTGAATGGCCATCGACCAAGGCCACCGCATCCTTGGGGTCGAGTTGCCCCAATCCCATATCGGAGCCGGACAGATAACCCAGGGACCTGAGTCGCTCGCTGGCCGCCGCATCGGCATTCGCCGCAGTCGGCGATGCCTGATCGATGCTGCCGTATTCGAGGAGATAACCATCCAGAGCCACTGACCACTCGGCGGCCAGACCGGTGAGTTCATTCCCCTCGACCAGATTCGTCGCTTCCGCAGCATCGGCAGTCAGGTCGAAGAACTCCGGCTTCGGCGCGGCAATGTATTTGTGCGCCCGACCACGCATGGCATGTAATGGCGCAATACCGAAATCGAAGTACGGCAGTGCGGTTTCCACGAAGACCCGGGCATTGGCGTCCCGCTTCGTGGCGAGCAGATCAATTCCATCGATGCCGTCCGGCGCAGCCAGACCCAGCAGCCCAAGCGTCGTCGGCAACACATCCACCTGCGCAGCGAGGTCATCCCGCTGACCGGCGCCGAGGCCCGGTGCGGACAACCACATGGGAATGTGAACCGTGCTGTCGTACACGAACAAGCCATGGGTCCGCTCGCCATGGTCACCCAGCCCTTCCCCATGGTCGGCCAGCACCCACCAGATTACCGGGCGGCCGCGTTGCGTCATGGCGGCACGCAGACGCCCGAACGCGGCGTCCATTGACTCGATTTCGGCGCGATAGGCAAGACCCGGGTCGTCCGCATCCACTTGCCCCTGATAAGGCGCGTGCGCATCAAAATAATGCACCCACAGAGCCATCGGCTGATCAGCCGCGATCTGGCCCACAAACGTCAAGGCGGCGTCGGTAGTACCGGTTGCATTACGCTCGCTGCCGGTCAGCGCAAAGCCACTGGATGCCTGATCGAAGTTGTCGTCATAAACCGCAAATCCCTGCTTCAGGCCGAACCGGTGCTCGAGCACGAACGCCGATACGAACGCGCCGGTTCGATAACCTTGCTCCGTCAATCGTTCGGCAAGCGTTGATGCTTCGTCGGCCAAGCGGAAGTTGCCGTTGTAGCGTGCGCCATGCCGCGCAGGATATTGCCCCGTCATGATGCTGGCGTGGGCCGGAAGCGTGACGGGCGCGCTGGCAATCGCCTGATCAAAACGTTGTCCCTCGCGACACAACGCATCGAGATTCGGGGTCTTCGCCGCATTCGCCTGACCATAACAGCCGATCGCATCTCGGCGGGTCGTGTCGAGTGTCACCAGCACGATGTCGGGTTTGATGGATACCGAAGCCGAGGCGACCACTGCAGACTCAGGCGTCTCGACTGGCTGGCACGAGACCAGACCGAGCAATCCGGCCAGCAACGTGACCCGAACGAAGCGGCTCACTGCAGCACCTCGATTGGATCGCCCACCTTCAAGGTGCCGTGCACTCTTGGAATGAGGTTCATGCCGAACGTGACACCCTTGGCGCCGCGTCGATAGGTAATCAAAGTCCGGAGCGGCTCCCGTTCCGGGTGCGGTTCAGCGGTTTCCGGATCCATCGTGGTCAACACGCAGCGCACGCAGGGTTTGACCAGATCGAACTCGCAGGTCCCGACACGGATTCGCCGCCAGGTATCCTCGGCATGCGGCGAGCCCGCACTCACGATCAGATTCGGCCTGAAGCGCAGGATCGACAGGGGCAGCCCAACCCGATGCACCAACTCGGCATGGGATTCTTCGGACAGCAGCAGCACCGGATAACCGTCGGCAAATCCGACGCGGTCGCTGGCTTGGCCATATTCAGGATCCACTGGTCTGGGACTTGGATCATCCACGAACACCAGACGGATCGCGGCCCCGAGACGATCACTGAGGAACCGTGTGGTGGCCTCGTCCGTCAAACGAGCAGCGAATGTGTCATCCCAAACTCGAACCTCGACCCGAGTTTCGCCCACTTGCGGGCGAATCGTTGCGCCATCCGGCGCGATCAGCTCAAGATCCGATTCGTTCAGCCACGAAGCTCGCCACAGCAGCAAATCGGGCCGTTCGCGCGCGCTCACGAAGCGCCCCTCGGCATCAATCAGCATGAACCGCCGATCACCATGGATACCAAGAGTGCCCACATTGGCGCACGACAACGCTGCCCCACCGAGGGACTTGACCGGATACCGAAGGATAGACATTAGTTTCATCGCATGATGATGGCATTGGCCGCTCGGTGCTGGCTACACTCCCCGGCTCATGAGCGTGCCTGCCGATTCTCAATCCGCACCGCCAATGTCCGC
>JBEIPT010000502.1:0-2550 GCA_040376895.1 Lysobacteraceae bacterium
AGGTCTGCGTGCCACCCGTGCCGCCGGTGGTGTAGCTGCCGGTGAGGCTGGCGCCCGCAAACGTCGAGTAGGCCTTCAGGCGCACGTAGTAAGTGCCAGCCTGAGCGGTTGCGATGTTGCAGGTTTCGGCATTACCGGAAGCGTACGGACGGCAGTCATAGACGGTGTCGGTCGGCGCGCTGCCGAACTTCACGTACATGTCGAGATCACCGGTTCCACCCGCCGTCACGAAGCGGAGGTTGCTGGCACCGGCCGGCACCACCATCGTGTAGTTCAGTGATGCACCGGCCGCGGCACCCAGGTTCGTTGCAGCCACGCCGTTGGTCAGCGTGGTTCCGCCACCGCCACTGGCCGTGACCGTCACCGACTGCGTGCGCGTGTTCGTCAGGCCACCGTTGTCGGTCACCGTCAGTGCGACGTTGTAGGTACCCCCCGTCGTGTAGGTCTTGCTCGGGCTCGTCGCCGTGCTCGTCGTGCCGTCACCGAAGTTCCAGGAACGCGACGCAATCGTGCCGTCACTGTCGCTGGAGCTATCGGTGAACGTAGCGGTGAGGCCGCTGGTCGTGAACGTGTAGTTGGCGGTCGGGGCGACGTTGCCAGTCGTGCCGCCGCGATAACCGTCAAGCGTGGTCACACCGCTCGGGCTCAGCCAGTTCGACAGACGTGTGGTGTTGCTGCCACCGCCCGCCCACGACACCGACAAACGGCCGTAGTAGTCGGACAGGTCATTGCCGCATGCGGCGGAACCACCATGCAGTTGACCCACCAGTCGCTTGTTCTGATTCCAGAGGCCCGAACCCGACGATCCACCTTCGGTCGTGCCCGCATCCCAATCGTTGACGCGCCAGTGCGACGTGCCCGCGGCACCACTGTAACCCGACACAGTCAACGCGTTGTTCTCGACGGCGATGCGCTTTTCGTGGCCAGCTGGATGATGGATACCCACGGCCGAAGTCGGGGCCGTGCCGGTGGCATCCCAACCGGACCAGTAAGGGTTTGCGCCGGAAGGCACATTGCTGTTCAGGCGCAACAGGGCAAAGTCACTGGCGGCATTCGTGGAAACCAACGTGGTGCCCGATTGCGAGTGCGTGGCGATCGACTTCGACAGCGATGTGCCGCTCGATGCAGAACCAGGCGTGCGGCAGGTCGAGCTCTGGTAGTTCCAGTAAACGACAATCGTGCCAGCAACCGTGGCTGTGCTGACGCAATGGTTCGCGGTCAGGAAGTACGGCGTGGTGTCACGCGTGGTGTTGCCGATCAGCGTGCCGGTACAGACATAGGAGCTGCCACCCGAGCTGAACGTGTAGTGGCCGACCGAGTCGATCTGGTCACGCCAGGTATCACCTGCTGGGCAGATCGTGTCGACGTTGCACGAACCGGATTTTTCCTGCGTGCGCTCGAACAGGCCGCGATAACCATGTGTGGCGCTTGCGAGTTCGGCGACGACGCGACCGGCAAGACGCGCGTCGACATCGATTTCAATTCGGGCCTTTTCGCCCAACACATACGGAGTCCAGAATTCGCCACCGCGCACTTCGTCGGCCTGGATCTTGCGTTCATTGCCGTCACCTTCGCCGACGATTCGCAGCAGCGAACCTTTCGGCAGCGCGAGCTTGCTGAAATGAAAATCGAGGGAAGTGGCTTCCGGTGCAATCACCGACATCGACCAGCGCATGCGCCCGTCGTCGAGTCGCGTCCAACGACCGCTCTTCATGTTCGTGCTGACCGCCACCTGCACGCCGTAACGATAAGGGCCGCCAACCGCTTTGCTGTCCTCGAACTTCGCCTGGGCAAGGTTCGGTGTGGGCAACATGATCGAGTCACCGATCTGTTGTTGCTCGTGCAGCGCAGGCTGCTGACCGACACGGGGTGCCGACCAGACCTGAGTGGAAAGCAGGGCCAGCGTGATGGCCGGGACAAGCATGGAACGAGCAGTCTTCAGATTCATGTACCGCGTTCTCCTCCAGAACATTTTGTTTCGCCACTGCATGCAGGGCGCCCTTTGTAACGCTGACAGCTTGTATGCAGGCCGGATGGATTGGGGCCTGTGCCCCGTCGGAACACTTCCGCAAGGCGATACGCCTTATAGCGTTACAAATTCTGAAAGTCTTTCCGCGGTGCGGCAGAAACTGGCGCCAACCCGACTTTGACGATCCAGTCTGGCCTTCCGCGACGAGTGGAAAGTGACCCAAGACCGGGAAAAAACCCGGTCTCGGCAACAGCGCCCATCAAGTTGGACTATCGCCATACCCATAACCGTCATTCCCGCGAAAGCGGGAATCCACCAGCTTGCTGCGGCAAGTGGAAAGTGACCCGTGACCGGAAAAAAGCCCAACCCCAGAAGCAGCGCCAGTCACGTTTGACCACTGCCACGCTCCATCACCGTCATTCCCGCGAAAGCGGGAATCCACCAGCCCGCTGCGGCGAGTGGAAAGTGACCCAAGACCGGGAAAAAACCCGGCCCCGGCAACAGAGCCCATCACGCTTGACTACCGCCATGCCCATCACCGTCATTCCCGCGAAAGCGGGAATCCACCAGCTTGCCGCGAT
>JBEIPT010000017.1:0-21003 GCA_040376895.1 Lysobacteraceae bacterium
CAGCCAACGCCAGTTGGGCCTGGACGCCATGGTGCGACTGGTGCTGGACGGACTGCTGTCCGGCGGGTTTTTGGGAACTCCAAAGAACCCGGATGGCTGAGATTAGAACCCCTTCTCCCGCGAGAGCGGGAGAAGGTGGCCGAAGGCCGGATGAGGGCAAGCTGGCCTCGAAACAAGAGGCAAGAACCTCAGGATGCAGGCGCCAATCCAAGCAGCCAGTTGTTGCGCCCCGCGGCACCGGCCAGGAACGTCCACAGGGCATCCAGATCCGCCCCGGGGGCAATACAACCTTCAAGGCGCGGGACCAGGAACCGGGCCATGCCGGGTGGATTGAGCCCGGCGATCTGGCTGTGACGGGTTGCGCGCTCAAGCCACGGTGGCAATGCCGCCCGGCGCTGTCCGGCGGGGTCGGCAAGCCCCATCAGGGCCGACCAGCCATCCCGATGTGCCAGCGGCACCTGTTCCACTCGGCGTGTCGAAAGATCGGCAAAAAAGTGTTCGTGGTCGAGCCGGACCTGGTCGGCACCACATTCGGCCAGACAGAGGTGCAGCACAAGCCTGGATTGCACAAGGCCGAGCACGAACCCTTCTCCGATCGCCGGAGCGCCTTCGGCTTCCGCAACAACATCTGCCAGGTCCGGGAATCGGGACGCACGATCGAGAGCGCCCTGCCATTCGGCTCGGGACCAGGTTTCGGCGCGAAAGGCATACCGGGCCTCGAATCGCAGTGCGTCGAGGGCAAACACGGTGGCGCGCGATGCCAACCACGCCCCATGGGTCACCGGCGGCATCATGGGGACCATCTGCCGCAGGATCAACTCCGGCGCTGTGGTTGATTCGCCAAAATCCGCCGGATCGAGGTTGCCACCGCGCTGCAGCCGCCCGACCAGTTCCTCGTTGCCCATTCGGAACCCGTGCAGGTCGTGCCCGTAATTGCCGCTCGCCGGCAACAGGTTGACTTCGACCGTCCACGCATCGCGCCGATGGAGCACGCAGACTTCCCCGCGTTTGTTCACCCAGGCCGCGATCCGCCCACCGGCCGGACAGAAGGCACTGTCCTCGAATGCGCTGATTCTTGCCTGCGCAGCATCATCCAGCCCGATCGGCACGGACACCGGAGTGGGCGATGGCACCGGCAAACGCGGCGGCACTTCCGCGGTTGACATCGGAATGGTCGTCTCAAGGTGGTCGCGGCGTTCGTTCACCAGCATGACCGCGGGGCCGATGGCGCTGGCGGTTGCCAATCGGTAGATCCGCACAGCATCAACCATGCGGCCATCAAGAATTGCCGAATCGATCTCGGCCCACGGGATGTGCTGCTCGGTCACGTTGCTGCCTCCTGACACCAGGACCGACAGCATAGGCGATTGGCACCGGCGTCGCGCGTGCCAGTCGTGCGGGCCGTTCAGTCAGAACAATCTTTGCCGCCCCGGCTATGCCAGGCGGTCAGCCCGGTGGCCAACTCAACGCGCGGCCGGCCAGAAGATGCAGATGGATGTGAAACACGGTTTGTCCGCCATCACCGTTGCAATTGAACACCACCCGGTAGCCGTTGTCCGCGAACCCCTCGCGTCGGGCGTATGCCGTGGCAGCAAGCACCAAGCGACCGACGAGTTCGGCGTCACCATCCTGCAGATCGTTCAGCGTGGCGATCGGCCTTTTCGGGATGAACAACACGTGCACTGGCGCCTGCGCGTGTATGTCCTTGAACGCCAGCACATGGTCATCTTCGAACACGATCTGTGCCGGAATTTCGCGTCGGATGATTTTGGCGAAAATGGTGTCGCTCATCGGATTCAGTCCTCGCAAGAAAGGGAAATGGGTCAGCCATCCAGCCGTGTACGGCCACCGAAGGCATGGGCCAGTGTGCTGCGATCGACGAACTCGAGTTCGCCGCCGAGGGGCACACCGTGGGCGAGCCGGGTCGCCTGGATCTGGCGCACGCGCGCCAACTGACTGAGATAGTGCGCCGTGACTTCGCCCTCGACCGTGGCATTGGTCGCGATGATCAACTCGCGTACCTCGCCTTCATCCAGCCGATCGGCAAGCGTGGGCAACCCCAGTTCATCGGGACCCAGACCATCGATCGGACTCAGGCGACCGTGCAACACGAAATACCGCCCGCGGAATCCGGTGGCCTGTTCGATCGCCAGCAGGTCCTGCGGCCCTTCGACCACACACAGCACGCTGGCATCCCGGGCGCCGGACAGACACAGAGTGCAGATGTCTTCTTCGCTGAGTGTGCGGCAACGCCGGCAATGCCCGACGCGCTCGATGGCGTTGGCGAGGACTTCCGCCAATTTTCGGCCACGATCGCGCTCGCGCTCCAGCACATGCAGCGCCATGCGCGTGGCGCTCTTGGCGCCGACACCCGGCAGCACACGCAAGGCTTCGACCAACTCGTTGAAGAGTTTGGATCCGCTCATCAGAACGGAAGCTTGAAGCCGGGCGGCAGACTCATGCCACCGGTCACGTCGGCCATGCGCGTCTTGCTTTGTTCGGCAATGCGGTTGACCGCATCATTGACCGCAGCGGTCACCAGATCTTCAAGCATTTCGATGTCATCACCGACCACTGCCTTGTCGATCTTCACCTGCTTCACTTCATGCGCACCATTCATGGTCACGCTGACCATGCCACCGCCCGCCTGGCCAGTCACCTCGAGCTTCGCGATTTCGTCCTGCGCACGCTTCAGGTTTTCCTGCATGCGCTGCGCCTGCTGCATGATGTTGCCCAATGGTCCACGCATATCGTGCTCCTTGCTCTGACGGATGGAAATTCACTTCACCGCGCGGATGCTGCCCGGAACGATCTCTGCATCGAACGTGCGGATCAGTCCCTGCACCAGCGGATCGTTGGAAATGGCCTGCTCGGCTTCGGTCTGCCGACGGGCCTTGTGTTCTTCGGCGCGAGCCGCAGGTGTCTGCGCCCGTGCACCGGCGTGCTTCAAGTCCACATGCAGCGTGACACTGCGGGCCAACCAGCCACCCAGCGCGTTGCCGATCGAGCGCAACCCGCTCTCGCTGCGCAGATGCTCGAGCGCCGGGTCCAGCGCAAACATCAGCCGCTCGCCCGCATCTTCGACAAAAATGAGGTTTGCCGCGAGTTCCCGCGTCGGGCCGCGGACCTGTCCGCTCTCCACGAACTGGGCGTAACCATCGGCATTGAGCCTGGCGCCCGCCGAAGGTGACCCAGACACTGGCGGTGCCACGGCCACGGGAGCGCTGTACTGCGGCTCAACGGGCGCTGCAGGCCGAACTGGTGCGGACACCGCAGCGACCGGAGGAGGAGCGACAGCCATGGGCCTCGGACGCGGCGGTGCCGCGGCCGGCGCAGATTCCGTGACCCGCGCAGGCGTTACCGGACGCGGACTCCCCGATGTTGCCGAGGGCTTGCCGGCATCCGGTGTTGCGGCCGGTTGAAACGCGAGCATCCGGAGCAGCGCCATTTCGAAGCCCGAGCGAGCGCTGGGCGCGAGATAGAGATCGCGCCGTCCGTGTGTGGCCAGGTGATAGAACAGTTGCACGGTTTCCGGCGCCATCCGGGCAGCCAGCGATTCGGTGTCCCAGGCGTCGTCAATGCCGCTGTCCGGCAACAATTGCCGCAACTGCACGGCATGCAGCAATTCAGCCAGGGCATCGAGAACCTGGCCGTAATCCGGCTGGAACGTCGCCGTTCGCTGGATCCGTTCGGCCAGCGCCGCCCGATCGTCATCGACGATTGCAACCAGCAGGTCGCGCACACCGGCACGATCGATGGAACCCAACATCGCGCGCACATCATCGGCGCGCAACGAACCGCCACCAAACGCGACCGCCTGGTCCAGCAAACTGAGGGCATCACGCAATGATCCATTGCCGGCACGTGCAATCTCGAGCATTGCCTCGGCTTCGGCCGGCACTTGCTCGGCCGCAACGATCTTTTCGACCTGGCCGCGAATTTCGGCCACTTCCAGTCGCTTCAGGTTGAACGGGAGACAACCCGACAGCACGGTGACTGGCAGCTTTTGCGGGTCGGTCGTGGCCAACAGGAACTTGGCGTGTTCGGGTGGCTCCTCGAGCGTCTTCAACAAGGCGTTGAAGGCGTTCTTCGAGAGCATGTGGACTTCGTCGATCAGGTAGACCTTGTAGGGGCCACGCGACGGTTTGTACTGGGCGTTTTCGATCACCTCGCGGACATCGTCGACACCGGTGTTGCTGGCGGCGTCGATCTCGAGCAGATCCATGTATCGACCGGCGTCGATGTCACGACATGCACCACACTCGCCACACGGGTCGGCGCTGACACCGCGCTCGCAGTTCAAAGACTTCGCGAAAATTCGCGCAATCGTTGTCTTGCCCACGCCACGGGTGCCGGTGAACAGGAACGCGTGATGGATCCGACCGGTCGACAGCGCATGGCTGAGCGCACGCACGACATGCTCCTGGCCGACCAGTTCGGCGAAGCGTTTGGGACGCCATTTGCGGGCAAGGACCTGATACGACATGAATTCATCCTGGGTAGGACGACATTGTGCCACTTCGACGCCGGCACGTGCATGTTTGCCCCTCACCGACGCATTGCGGCGAGGGTTGCCAGAGCGCACAATCGGGACTCAATAGGAGGATGCACCATGCGCTTGATTGCAATGATGTTGTTCGGGCTGGCGACAGCCGGTGTTGGCCAGGAAGTGACCGCCCAGATTACGGAGAAATCCGCCTCTTATGCACTGGTCCGCTGCGAATCGCAGCGCGGCCGCGAAAACTATTGCCAGACCGATACCGATCGCGGCGTGCGCTTGTTGCGCGAGCTGTCGCGCGGCGTCTGCCAGCCCGGTCGCAACTATGGCTTCGACCGCAACGGCGTCTGGGTCTCCGATGGTTGCTCGGCCGAGTTCGAAATCGGCTGGCGCGGCGGCCAATCGCAGACCCCCGGTTACGGTTGGGGTTACGACGAAGAGCCGGAAGCCGACGAGACCTTCCTGTGCGAGTCTTACAGCAACCGTTATTCGGAATGTGAAGTCCGCGCGCCGGGCGGCGTGCGTCTGGTTCAGCAGTGGAGCCGATCACCATGTATCGAGGGTCAGACCTGGGGCACCTCGCGCAATGGCGTGTGGGTCGATCGGGGTTGCCGCGCCGAGTTTGCCGTCAACCAATACGGTGGTGGCCGTCCGGGACAACCCGGTTACGGACACGGACAACCCGGTTATGGTCAGCCCGGTTATGGCCAACCCGGTTACGGCCAAGCGCTGATCCGCTGCGAATCACGCGACAACCGCCAGGTCCGTTGTCCGGCCAATGTTGGTCGAGGCAGTGTCGAACTGGTCAACCAGCTGAGCCGCACCATTTGTTCCGAACGCGAGAACTGGGGTTATGACTCGGGCAGTATCTGGGTCGGTAGCGGCTGCCGCGGTGAGTTCCAGATCCTCGCCCCGGTGCAGACGCAGTTGCTGCTGTGCGAATCGCGCGACAACCGTCGCCGCCAATGCCCGGCACAAGGTCGGTACGTCAAGTTCGTGCGCCAGCTCAGCCGTTCCCAGTGTATCGAAGGCCAGAGTTATGGCATCGATCGCAACGGCGTCTGGGTGGACCAAGGATGTCGCGCCGAGTTCGAAGTACGTTGATCGATTGATTTTTCGGGTGTGAGTTCGCAGGTCCGGTCTCGCGCCGGACCTGCGATCCATGCGGGCTCTCCTGAGCCGCCCGCCGGCACCAGTCAGTTCGCAGCAACCTGGCAGGACGGGCGCACGGCCGTCAGCGTGAACAACCACATTTCCCTGCGGTTGGCGACACCGGTCCAGACCACCTTCGTCGGATCCAGACAGGCTTCGAGCGCAACGCCGCTGCCCAGCACGTGACGTTTTTCCGGCGCCACTTGCATCCACGCCACTGCGCGTTGCCATTGAATCTGCCGCGACTGCTTGTAGCCAAAATCGACCACCGGTCGATCCGCCTGCAACAAGTCCTGCTCCTTGAACGACACAACCGCTAGTTCGGCGTCCGGCCCGATCCTGCGTCCCACTTCAGTCATCAACTCGCGCGCCGAACTGCTGCCATCGAGTACCGGCATGGCGACCAGCGAGATACCAACCCAGAACACCGTCAGGGCAGAGTACGCACGAAATTCGGCGCGCCCCATCGGGCGGAGCAGGAGCACCGTGAGCATCACCGTTCCCATGCCGATCAGCAGCCACCACAGGTAGTCGAAAGTCGCATGTGGCCCACGAGCTTCGATCAGGCTGCGCTCCAGCTTCGGCTCTCCGAAGGTGGCAGCAAGGCCCACCAGCAGTGCAGCGACCCCAAGGAACCCGACGAATCCGAGCAGCGCTCGTTGATACCCAGCCCGGCGACGCGCAAACAGCAGCGCGGGCGTCAGTGCCAGCACCAGCATCGGCAAGGCCGGCAGGATGTACATGTCGCGTTTGGCCGGCGAAGCCGAGAAGAACAGGATCACGAACACGAAGAACAGCAGCGGTGCCAGGACCTCGATCCGACGGAAGTGCCGGGCCTTGCGCCACGCCGCCACAGCCCAGGGCAAGACCAGCAGCAGCGGCAACCACATGCTGGCCATCACGCCGAGGAAGTACCAGGGCGGGTGGAAATGGTGTTTGGGCGCTACATATCGCTCGGCCGTTTGACCAAGCAGAATGTCGCGCGCATAGGCCAAATGCTCTGGAGTCTGTTCGCGCCACACGGAGAGCAGCATCGGCACCAGCCAGATGCCGATCGCCCCCAGGAAGGCGGCGATGCCGAGTACGACACTCGGTCGCTTTGGCGCAGGATCGGTTTCAAGCGACCAGCGACGACCCAGCCAAAGCGCCAGCAGCATGAACAATCCGAGGACACCGACACCCTTCGTGATCACGCCGAGCCCCGCGAAAAAGAAACCCAGATACCACCAACGCGGCCCGGCGCCAGTCAGCCCGAACCTCAGGAAACTGTAGGCCGACGCGGTGATCAGGAAAATCACTGCCGGGTCGATCTGCGCCCGTTTCATCATGTACGTGAAGTGCACTGTGAACAGCAGCGCGATGGCTGCAACCTTGGCCGCCCGAAGCCCGTGCAGACGTCGCGCGATATCGAACGTCAGACCGACCGTGCCGAGCGCGGACAGCAGACTCGGCATCATGAACGCCAGCTTCCAGGAACCGGTCAGATGGAAGAACAGAGCCTGAAGCCACATGAACATCGGTGGCTTGTCGGAATAGAGCTCGCTGCCACGTTGCGGAAACATGTAGTCGCCACTTTCCACCATCGTGCGCGCGACCAGCGTGAAGCGCGGCTCGTCCGCTGGCCATGGATCACGTAATCCGATGCCCGCACCCACAACAACGGCAGTGAGCCCCAGAACAAGCAGCAGACTCTTGCCTTCGCGGGTTTGCCACCAGGGCAAAGTGGTCTTTGTCTGGGTCATCGTGTCATGTCCTGGCGTGGCGCATTCGTAACCTGTATCCGTGGCGTTGTCCAAACCGTGCAAGCCCTCCCCCGATGTCCGGGGGAGGGTTGGGAGGGGGTTTAGGCAAACACTTCGCTCTTGTGATTCGCCATGCGAAGCACAATGAGCAGCGGTCACTAGCGGTCGATGCGCATTGTTGCATCGACCGCTAGAGACCGCTGCTCATTATCGCACGCACCCATCACAGCCGACACGCACTTGTCGGCGCTGACCGCATCGGCGATTCTTGGATTCTGCCAAGAGTTGCCCATGTCTCAGCCATCTACCCCGAACATCATCGAGATCCGCGGTCTCGGCAAAACTTATGCCAACGGTTTCACGGCACTCAAGCCGATCGACCTGGATATCCGTCGGGGCGAGTTGTTTGCGTTGCTCGGGCCGAACGGCGCCGGCAAATCCACGCTGATCAACATCATCTGCGGGGTCGTCAACGGCAGCACCGGGAACGTATTGATCGACGGGTTTGACCACGTCATGGCGTTCCGCGAAACCCGGCGACGGGTTGGCCTGGTCCCGCAGGAATTGCATACGGATGCGTTCGAAACCGTGCAGGCGACAGCGAGCTTCAGTCGCGGCCTGTTCGGTTTGCCGGCGAATCCTGCACACATCGAGCGTGTCCTGCGCGACCTGAGCCTGTGGGACAAACGGAACGAACGCATCATGACGTTGTCGGGCGGCATGAAACGGCGCGTGCTCATTGCCAAGGCCCTGGCTCATGAGCCGGCAGTACTGTTCCTCGACGAGCCCACGGCCGGCGTCGATGTCGAGTTGCGCCACGACATGTGGCAAGTGGTCCACCGACTGCGCGAGTCAGGCGTGACGATCATTCTGACCACGCATTATCTGGAAGAGGCCGAACAGATGGCCGATCGGGTTGGCGTGATCCTGAAGGGCGAGCTGATCCTGGTCGAAGACAAACGCACCCTGATGAAACGTTTGGGTCAACGGCAGTTGATCCTGCACCTCGACCAACCCATCGATGCCGTTCCGGAAAGTCTTGCCGACCTGCCTTTCGAGTTGGGCGAACATGGGCGGTCGCTGATCTGCACGTTTGGTGGCAGCGAGTCGGACGGCCAGACTTTGGACATCCCGACGTTGATGACCCGTGTCCACAACGCGGGTCTTCGTTATCACGATCTCAATACGCGCGAGAGTTCGCTCGAAGAGATCTTCGTCAACCTGGTGAGGGCGCAAGCATGAACTGGCATGCGGTCGCCGCAATCTATCGTTTCGAAATGTCGCGCTGGTTCCGCACACTTGGCCAGAGCATCGCGTCGCCGGTGTTGTCGACTTCGCTGTATTTCATCGTGTTCGGTGCCGCGATCGGATCACGCATGGTCGCGATCGACGGAGTCGCCTACGGCGCGTTCATCATTCCCGGCCTGCTGATGCTGTCGATTCTCAACGAGAGCATCGGCAACGCCTCGTTCGGCATCTACTTTCCGAAATGGTCGGGCACCGTCTACGAGATTCTGTCGGCACCGATTTCGTGGCCGGAGATGCTGTTCGGATATGTGGGCGCAGCGGCCACCAAGTCGTTCCTGCTGGCGCTTCTGATCCTCGCCACCGCACGTGTGTTCGTGCCGTATCACATCGAACATCCGTTCTGGATGCTGGTCTTTCTGGTGCTCACCGCGACGAGCTTCTGTCTGTTCGGATTCCTGATCGGCATCTGGGCCGACAGCTGGGAAAAACTGCAGACGATTCCCATGCTGGTCATCACGCCACTCACGTTTCTCGGCGGTGCGTTCTATTCGATCGACATGTTGCCGTCACCGTGGCGCGAGTTCAGCCTGTTCAATCCGGTGGTGTATCTGATCTCGGCGATGCGCTGGAGTTTCTACGGGAGTTCGGATGTGCCGGTCGAAGCCAGTGCTGCGGCCATCGTCGGGTTTCTGCTGGCCTGCATCCTGACCGCGCGCTGGATGATCCTGAGCGGGTATCGGTTGAAGCGATAGCTGCGTGCTCCCTTCGCGAAACACCTGGACCGAGTGTTTGCCTAGCCCGCATATTTCATTAGCGATCGAGATGGATGCGAAGGGCCTGGGTGTCACAGTTAGGCGCAGACAATCGGTCGTAGTGTTACTACGACCGATTGTCTGCAACGACGCTGTGGCGATCAGGAACGAGCGGCCACTCGATCAGCAACGCCAGCCGCAGCTTGCAGATCGACGTGACAGGCGTTGCGGCTCATGAGATATGCGGGTTAACCCCTCCCGACCCTCCCCGAACATCGGGGAGGGCTTGGCGTGCGGGCATTTTTGTCTCGCTTTGCTTTCTGTGGCAAGGCTCAAGGCCCTTGCCGATAGAGACTCAGGGCTCAGACGGCTCGATCAGGTCCCAGAGATTTCCGTACAGATCACGGAATACCGAGACCGTGCCGTAGGCTTCCTTGATGGGCTCTCGCACGAACTCAACACCCTTCTCGCGCCAGGTGTTGTAGTCACGCCAGAAGTCGTCGGTGTGCAGGAACAGGAAAACGCGACCACCAGTCTGGTTGCCGACGTGCACTGTCTGTTCTGGCTTGCTGGCACGCGCCAGCAACAGGGCACACGCGGATCCACGCGGACGCACCACCACCCAGCGTTTGTCCTGCGCCGGCTGGTATTCATCGCAGACCAGTTCGAAACCGAGTACCCCGGTATAAAACGCGATCGCTTCATCGTAGTCGTGAACGACAATCGCGACCTGGACCAATTCATGTTTCACGACTTTGCTCCCGCGAGTGCTGCAGCCCAGATCACAGGCCAGGCACGGATGGCCGCGGCAGTGCCTTGAAGTCGCGATCGCAACCGCTTCGCGAGGGCTTGTGGGTTGTCGAGATCCTGGTCACCGGCCAGTCTGGGCATTTCGTTCTGGCCCAGTGCACGACCGTTGGCCACGATGATGTCGCGCAGGTCAGCTTGCCAGTAGACCGGCGCCTGAGCTCCGGCTTCGGCCGCCATACCCTGCAACGAGTGAATCAGGTCACTGCGACGGAACTGGAGATACTCGGCAAGGAAAAACAGCAGGTCACGGTCCGTGGTGTCGGCCAGGTCTTCGAGCATTCCGGCGAAACTCGCGGCACGCTGTTTGGGTGACGCGGCACGGACGTCATTGACCCGATTCAGCGCGTAGTCGACGAGGAAGGTGTTGTATCCCGGGCGCTCGACATCACTGCCCGGCTTGGGGAAACGACGCTCGGCAGTGGGCTGGTGGGCAATGGCATGAGCGCCCATGTACACCAGCGATTCGGGCAGCAGCATCTGGGTCATCGCGCCAAAGAACGCGTCTTCGCTGCGGCCTTCCGGCGCGGCAAATCCGAGCATGTCGGTGGCGTCGACCACAAACGGCGTGAAGTTCACGCGTCGCGCCAAGTGTGCCTTGGTCGGACCGACCCATAATGCGGGATTCTCGATCGAACGCAGGTAGCGCTCGCGATTGGCGACCAGGCTTGCACGCGACGTGGCATCAAGTTCGAAGTAACCCTCGCAGCGCATCGAACCACTGCGGCCACGATGACCATTGACGGTCGCGACGATCCGAGCGCCAGCGCGCAGATGCGGCAGATTCGATGGCTCCAGTCCGCGCAGGGCGCCGCGGTTCTCCTGCAGACCTTCGATTTCGAGCAAACCCGCCAGGGATTGCCCACAGCGGCGACGATGCTCGGCCAACGCAGCGCTATCGGCCGTTCCGGATGCCAGAGCGGCGCCCAGGTCGTCGAAAAAGCGAACCGGCAGGTTGGCACTCAGCGCGAGGTCAAGTCCCGGCTTGTATTCGGGATGCCGATGCAGGTCGAACACGAAGTCGTCATCCAGCAACACCAGTTGCCGACCGGCACCGGCAAGCAACGCACGATTGAAGTTTCGGCCGTTGCCCGGACCGACAAACAGATCATCGATCACTGCAGCGTGTTCGGGGAGCGCTTTGCGCAAAGCGGCGAGTCGGGTATCGATGGATGCCGATCGCACTGGCAGACCGCTGTCAGCCAGCAGCTTGGCGTGGGTTTCGCGAGCCGCCGAGGTTCGCGAGTCGTCGACCAGAAGGATGGGCATATCCTGCGGCAGCGCCTGGCGCCGCAGCGCTTCCAGGCATTGCTGCACGGCTTCGGGACGATCACAGGCGCGAATGGCCAGAGTTGCCGCCGGCTCCGTCGCACGGGATGCACCGTCCTTGAGGCCGGCAAGAAAGTCGGTTTCACTGACCAAAAGGCGCCGCGAGATCAGGCCGTCGAGCACTCGCTTGATGCCATCGAGCGGCACACCCGGGATCACCTGGCGGATCGTCTCGATGTGTTCGTCGAGAGACCGGAATGCGCGGCAGCGATCCAGCGCGCCGAGCACCTGCGTGGTCATCACATGCGGGCCGTCGGTGGTGCGAAACACACACTCGCCGTTACCGAGGTCGGTGGCTGTGCCCGCTACGGAAGCAAACAGTGGCGCATTCGCATCCACCGCCGGTTTCGGGCTGGCATCAAAAGAGAAATTGAATTCCATCTCGGCGGGAGTCCTTGTCGATTCAGAACCAGCGCCGCCAGAACGGCAACGCGGCGGGCGGCGAGCCAGGTGCGGTCGGCGCTACCGTGGCCGTCCGGGCTGCGGCCAAAGCCGCTTCCAGTTCGGCGATCCGACGATCGCGTTCGATCAGCATCTGGCCTGCCTGCATGTTCTTGCGGATTTCGTGTTCGTAGTGGCGGTACACGGATTCTTCCTGATCGGAGAACACGTGCAGTCCCGGCAGATCCGGGAGTTCCGCTTCAGTGGCCGCACAAGCAACCAGAAAATACATCGGGTCGAGCGTAAAGCTTGATTCCAGCCGCGTGCCGCCCTCGACGCTGATGCCGATCCCGGCTGAATCCAGCACACCGTCATCGGCGATGATCATCGACTGGAACATGAGCTTCTGCCCATAAAGGCGCATGGCCGGGAAATGCCGGCGAATCAGGTCGATCAACTCCTGACGGTACAGCTCGCGGACATGGAACTCGTTCTGGTATCCGGTCACGTCCGAATAGACACGTTTGTCCGGCGATGAGATGAGCAGGAATCCACCGGGCTTGAGAACCCGGCGAAATCCGGCCAACAACTCATCCTGCGCATGCAGATGTTCAAGTGTCTCGAACGACACGACGGCATCAAATTGCTGATCGGGAAACGGCAGCTTCGTGGCATCGGCGACGTGGAACGAGAGTCCAGGTCGATCGCCGTAGCGGTCACGGGCATGGCCAATCGCTTCGGCACTGATGTCGACACCATCCACCGAGTGGGCCACCCCCGCGAGGATCGCCGATCCATAACCCTCGCCACAGGCAGCGTCGAGCACACTCAAGCCATGCACAACCGGCGCGGCAAAGGCATATCGATGCCAATGCTCGTACCACATTTCGCGCACGCATTCGGGCGTAAAGCGCTCACCAGTGAAAGGCAATGCCGACAAGCTCAGGATTCCAGTAGAAGGGCCAATTGCTGCCGCCAGGCGCGAGGCGGGTCGGCGGCGATGAATTCGGCGACTTGGCGATTGTACTGCGGGTAACGCGCCAACAAGCGGCGCAACGCTTCGCCATTCGGTCTATGGGTGGTAGCAGCGAACGATTCGCCACCCACATGGGCAACAAATGCCCGGTGACACAAAACGTTTCGCCAACCATGGCCGATGGCACGCTGACAAAAATCATTTTCTTCGCCATACCCGCGCCCGAACGTGGCCCGATCGAAGTCGCCCAACTGCTGGAGCGCCGAGCGACGGATCCACATGCAGAACCCCACTCCGGTCGGCAGGTCGGTGAAGCCCTGATTCGGTAAACGTGCGGCAGCAGAGGCGATGCGCGCCAGGTCGGTGGGCACGGCCGCGGCGACACAGAGGTCCGGAAACGAGCAGATTTCGGCGTTGTTGGAGAACGGTGTGATCGTGGCAATCCGGGCATCGGTTGCCGCACATTCGATGATCCGTTGCACAAAACCAGGGCTTGCCAGCGTATCGGAGTTCAGCAGGATCACGTCGCCTTGCGTGCGCGCGACGCCATGATTGACAGTGCCGACAAAGCCGCGATTGATGTCCTGGACAATCAGTTCCGCATGGTTGCCAAACGGTGCCAGCGCAGACTCGAGTGCACCGACTATGGTGCGGTCGGGTGAGGCATCGTCGATCACCAGCAAGCGCGTCCCGGCATCAACCTGACCGCGCAGGGATTCGAGGCAAGCCAGCACGGCCGCTTGGGCGCCGTACACCGGCACGATCAAAGTGATCACACCGGGTCTTCCCACGTATGGGCAAGTCGGACCAGGCCCAACTCCGGCGTTCGCCCTCGCACGATCATGGTTCGCGGCAGATCATCGAACAGGCGGACTCCTTCAGGGTCGAGCGCATGGGCCGTGACGACATAGGTTCCGGGCAAGAGACTCGGCTTCGGGAATCGCAAGCGCCACGCAAAGTGGCCGTGCGCCAGACGTTTTGCCGGCTGCCGCTCGAACTCGCTGCCGGTGCCGTAGACCGCCGTGCCATCGACACGTTTGAACCCGATGCCGAATACCGGCGCACGGTCGTCGCGGCCTCTCAGCTCAACATCGACAAGCAGGTCTTCGCCCAGCGGCAGTTCGATCGGCAAGGTTCCAGCATCACCATTCAGGGCAAAGCGGAGCACCGCGTATTCACCGTTCGCGGTCAGCCGGTGTTCGATACCGGCATCCGCCGACTTGTGCTCATGCCAAGCCAGGTAATCCTGCGTGACATCGAACACGTCACCCTGTTTCCGGATGCGCCCGCGGTCGAGCCAGATCGCGTGCTGGCAGAGTTTCTGGATGTGGTACATGCTGTGACTGACGAGCACGAGTGTGCCGCCGTCAGCCAGATACCGCTCCATCCAGCGCACACATTTTTTCTGGAACGATTCGTCGCCGACGGCGAGCACTTCGTCGGTGATCAGCAGGTCAGGCTTGAGCGCGGCGATCACCGCAAATCCCAACCGCACGACCATGCCGGAGCTGTAGTGTTTGACCGGCTCGTCGATGTAGTCACCGATGTCGGCGAACGCAACAATGTCGGCTTCGCTGGCGGCCAATTGGGTCGGCGTCATCCCGAGCAGCAGCGCATTCGTGCGCAGATTCTCGCGACCACTCTGTTCCGGGTGGAACCCGGCGCCGAGTTCCAGCAACGGTGCAATCGTGCCAAAGCGCCTGACACTGCCAGTACTGGCGCTGTATACGCCGGTAATGACCTTCAGCAAAGTGGATTTGCCGGCACCGTTTTCGCCGATCAGGCCAACCGACTGGCCGCGATGAATCGAAAGGTCAATCCCTTCGAGCACATTCGACACTCGGCCGGGACTGCGCCCAAGCAGCAGTGCCGTCAGCGCCCTCAGACGATCGCTGGCCCGACTGACCTTCGGAAAGGACTTGCCGACTCCGACCAGTTCGATCAGCAGATCGGCGCTCACAGATAGTCCTCAAAATGCGGGGCTGCACGGCGAAACACGAAACGACCGACCAGCAGTACCGCGATCGCGATTCCGCTCGCCAGAGCCAGACCCTGAATATCCGGCAGCCCGCGTTCAAGCAGCCCGCCGCGGATACAGCCGATCCAGACGGCCAGCGGGTTGAAAGAGACGAACCAGGCGAATCGGGCGGGAATCTGGGTGGGTGGGAAGAAGATCGGGGTCAACAGCATCCCGAGCATCAACACCTGCGCCAGCACGGATTCGATGTCGCGCAGGAACACCGCGGCAGCGGCAAGCGCCAGTGCCAGACCGTAGGCGGTCAGCGCCAAACCTGCCATACCGAGCAGTACCCAGGGAAGACCGGCCAGATTGAGCGCATAACCCGAAAGCTTCAGCACGATGAGCACCAGTACGAAGCCCAAGCCATGGATCAGGAATGCCGACAATACGGCTGCCTGGACCAACAATTGCCGATCCAACGCGATCTTGCCGATCAGCGCGGCATTCTGGCGGATCGCCGTGGTGCCCCGCAGAACACTCTCCGAAAACGCGAACCAGGGCCACAGCCCCAAGGCCAGGAAGACCACAAAACTGTCGCCGGCATCGGCGTGCAGCCGCACTTTCATGACTTCGGCAAAGACGAACAGATAGGCCGCCAGGGTCAACAGCGGGCCGATCAGCAGCCAGGCACCGCCGGAAACGGTACCCAGGAAACGTTCACGGATTTCACGCTGGACAAAGTGGGCAAGCAAGGAAATCAACAGGTTCAAAGGCGGTGTACAGGGTAGCGGGCGCCTTTCCCAGGCCGCAATGGCGGGGCGATGATGGTGACTTTTTTAGTCCGAAAACCCGTCCCATTCAGGCTTGTTTCAGCGAGTTACGACGCAGTGCGTCAAGATTTCGTCATGAAGACCCGCTATAAAGCGCCCGACCCGAAAGATCCGGCACGAGCCGGACGGGTCAGCCCGGCCGCAGGTTTCCATCTGCTTCCGGGCACGTCGCCTGGACAGCGACGAAACCAAGGGGACCTCCGCCATCAGGCGGGCGCCCCGGCATGGATGCTCCCTTCGCTTGATGTGCGTTCACCCGGGAGAAATTGAGATGCTGTTGAAGTCGCATGCGCGCCTGCGCTCGCTGGCGCTGGGCCTTGTTGTTGCCCTGTCGTCGAGTTCCATTCTTGCGGTCAGCCCTGACCATCACGAATTCGAAGCCTCTGTCTATGCGCCGTTCCGCGGCGAGTCGGCGGAAGCACGCGACTTCAAATTGTTCTTCAGTTATCTGGACGCACTCGACCCGTCGACGGTTGCCTGGCGCGTAGAACTGCTGGACATCGAAAGCGGCAAGGTGCTTCGCGAGTTCGTCGGCGAAGAGCGCCTGTTCCAGAAACAGATCGAAGTGAACGTGCCGTGGAATGGTCGCGATGCGCGCAACAAGGCGCTTGCTCCGGGCTTCTACAAAGTGCGCATGACGGCTTCGGCCGGCGACCCGCTGGCGCATCGTGCGCTCGGGGACACCCTGGCCAAGCGCGTCACATCGGCACTGGCAGCAGACGCCGACCATGCGCACGTGCAGGAATGGGACATCCATGTCGGCACACCGCCGAAAGTTGCGATGCCGGCATTCCAGGCACTGCCGACCAGCCGCGACGCCGAAAAAGCCGCTGCAGCGACCGGCTCCCTGCCCTACACCGTTTACTACGGCAACCTGCATGGCCAGAGCAATGACTCGGACGGCGGCGGCGCCGTGGCCACGTGTACGTCGTCGCAAGGCGCCCAGACCGGTCAGTTCGGCCCGAATGATTCCTTCGTCTACGCGAAGGGCCGTGGCCTCGACTTCCAACTGAGCTCCGAGCACAACCACTATTTCGACGGTTCGTCGAACACGAATACGGCAGCCAGTCCGACGACCGCGCGCAACCGTTATGCGGCCGGCGTCTCGGCGCAGAACACCTTCAACACCAACAACCCCGGCTTCGTGGCGTTGTACGGCATGGAATGGGGCGTGATTTCGAATGGCGGTCACCTGAACATCATCAACGGTGACTTGCTGGCAGCTTGGGAATACAACAGCTCCAACCAGCTTCTGGGTGACGTCTTGACCCCGAAGAACGACTACAACGCCCTGTACACCACGATGAAAGCCCGTGGCTGGATCGGCCAGTTCAATCATCCCAGCACGGCCGACCAGTTCAAGATCGGCACGACCGTGATGGGTTATGCCGCCGACGGCGAAGAAGTGATGGTTGCCGCGGAGATCCTCAATACGTCGGCGTTCTCGAACAACACCACCGAAACCGAGGCCGGCCGCAGTTCCTACGAAAGCGCCTACAAGCTGCTGCTCGAACGCGGCTTCCGCGTGGCGCCAACGACGAATCAGGACAACCACTGCGCCAACTGGGGCGCCAGCTGGACGAACCGTACCGGCATCCTGGTTCCGACCGGCACGGCATTCACCCGCGCCAGTCTGGTTGATGCGATGAAGGCACGCCGCGTATTCGCGTCGAGCGACAAGAACTCGCAGATCATCCTGACCGGCAACGGCAACATCATGGGCTCGAAGTTCAACAACTCGGGCGCTTTGAACCTGGTCGTGTACTTTGCGAACAGCGCCGGCCGTACGGTGTCTTCAGTGCAGATCCACGAGGGCGTGCCGAAGCGCAACGGTACCGTCACGCAACTGGCAGCGACGGCGAACCACAGCTTCACGCCGAGCGTCGGTGAGCACTTCTACTACGCAAAGATCACACAGGACGACGGCAAGATCCTGTGGTCCGCACCGATCTGGGTGACCCAGGGCAGCGGCGGTGGCGACACCACGGCACCCACCGTCAGCGCTTCGGTGACCGGTACGTCCGGCACGATCACGCTGTCGGCCACGGCTTCCGACAATGTCGGTGTGGCCGGCGTCGAGTTCCTGATCGACGGTGTCTCGCGCGGTACCGACACCACGTCGCCGTACAGCCTGGCGTTCAACTCGACGGCCCTCACGAACGGCGCGCACTCGCTGGTTGCCCGGGCTTATGACGCAGCCAGCAACTCGACGAACTCAACGGCCGTCAGCTTCTCGATCAACAACACCACGGCCGATACCACGGCACCAACGGTCAGCGCTTCGGTCACCGGCACATCCGGCACGATCACGCTCTCGGCCACGGCTTCCGACAATGTCGGTGTGGCAGGCGTCGAGTTCCTGATCGACGGTGTCTCGCGCGGTACCGACACCACGTCGCCTTACAGCCTCGCGTTCAACTCGACGGCCCTCACGAACGGCGCACACTCGCTCGTCGCCCGGGCTTATGACGCCGCTGGCAACTCGAGGAATTCGACGGCCGTCAGCTTCTCGATCAACAACACCACGCCCGACACCACGGCACCGACAGTCAGCGCTTCCGAGTCCGGCACCTCCGGAACGATCACGCTCTCGGCCACAGCTTCCGACAACGTCGGTGTGGCGGGCGTCGAGTTCCTGATCGACAGCGTCTCGCGCGGCACCGACACCACGTCGCCGTACAGCATCACGTTCAATTCCACGACACTCACGAACGGCACGCACTCGCTGGTCGCCCGGGCTTATGACGCCGCCGGCAACTCGACGAATTCGACCGCGGTCAGCTTCTCGATCAACAACACCACGGCAGCAGTCCAGCGGATCGTCAACGGTGGCTTCGAGTCGGGCAGCAGCAGTTGGACCGCCACCTCGGGCGTGATCACCAGTGACGCCGGATTCGCCGCATACCAGGGCACTTGGAAGGCCTGGCTGAACGGTTATGGCGCCACCCATACCGACTCGGTCTACCAGACGATCACGATCCCCTCGACGGCTACCAGCGCGACGCTGAGTTTCTACCTCGACGTCGCCACCGACGAAACGACCACCACTACGGCCTACGACACCTTGGCCGTGCAGGTGCGCAACTCGTCGAACTCGGTACTCGGCACCCTGGCGACGTACTCGAACCTCAACGCAGCCGGCGGCTACAGCCAGAAGAGTTTCAACCTGATCGCCTACAAAGGCCAGACGATCCGCGTGTACTTCCTCGGCACCGAGGGTTCGCAGGTCGCCACCAGCTTCGTGGTCGACAATGTCAGCGTGCTGACGCAGTAATTGGCCCTGAAATAGCCCCTTCTCCCGCTCGCGGGAGAAGGGTTTTTTCAGCGCGACACCGCCCAATCGCGCAACGTCTCGAACGTGACCGGCTTGCGCAGAAATACGGAATATCCGGCAGTCAGTGCCCGCAATTCGGTGTCGGCCTCACTGCGTGCACTGATGGCAACCAGGTCGATGCCCGGATGTTTGGCGCGCATCAGACCGGCCAGCGCAAAACCATCCAAACCGGGCAAGTCGAGATCGCTGAAGACCCGATGAAATGGTGCGGCGGACAGTTCGGCCAACGCCGACAAGGCATTCGAGACACACACCACTTCCGCCCCAAGGCGACCCAGCAGGCCCGCCATCGCTTCGCCGATGTCGATCTGGTCCTCGACCAGCAGGATTCGTTCGCCACGGAGCGGCAGGCTCGATGTCATGGCGGTTGATACGGGCCCACTCGTCAGTTCCGATGTCGTGACATCCCCGACCGGCAGCGTCACGGTGAAGCAAGTGCCCTGACCTGGCTTGCTGTCGATGCCGATCTGTCCTTCCATCGCCGTCAACAGGCGTCGGCAAATGACGAGACCCAGACCCGAGCCACCTTCACTGCGACCCAGGTCGGTCTGCGCAAACCGCGCGAACAAGGAGCCGATCTCATCGGCGGTCATGCCTGGCCCTTGATCGATTACGTTGACGACCACTGCCAAAGTGTCGCTTGAGGCCTCGATCCGGATGCGTCCGTCAACCGGCGTGAACTTGCAGGCGTTGCCGAGCAGATTGATCATGACCTGGCGCAGACGTTTTCCGTCGATACAAAGCATCAAACCGGGCGGGCACACGATACTCAGCTTCTGGGATCGGGCAGCAAGCAAACTGGATTCCATCGCTGCCACTTCATCAAGCAGATCGACCAGGCGAACAGTCGTCGGTTCGAGAATCAACTGGCCAGCTTCGATACGCGACAGGTCCAACAGATCATTGATCAATCCCAGCATGTGCTGCCCGGATCGTTTGATGGTTTCGGCCCATCGCCGGGGTGTGGGCGGCAAGGGCTCACCCAGAAGCAGGTCGGCCATCCCCAACACACCACTCATCGGTGTGCGGATCTCGTGGCCGATGTCGGCCAGAAATTCGCTCTTGGCCTGACTCGCCCGAGCAGCCATCTGTGCCTGGAGCGCACTGATCTGCAACGCGTGGCGCATTTTCAGACGGCGCCGATAGATCGAGAATCCGCGCAACAAGATACCGACCAGTATCAGCACATACAGAGCGTAGGCCCAAGGCGTTCGCCACCAGGGTGGCAACACGACGATTTGCTGCACCAGAGTCTGCGCAGCGGAGCGACCCAGTCCATCGGTCGCCTGGACGTGCAGTCGATAGTGCCCGGGCGGCAACAGGGTGAACTCCCGAGCCGGTGATGATGCCGCTTCACCGTATTCAGGCTCACTGCCTTCCAGCCAGAACGCGTGATGATGGGCTGCACTGTCCACGTGCGAAAGCAGTCGGACTTCCACGCGCAGGTTGCGATCATCGTGCTGCAGTGTCCACTGATCTCCCGGTACCAGCGCCATCGGGCCGCCATCTGCGCGCTGCACCGAAGCCGAAAGCCAGCGCAGGTTGGATGGCGGCGACTGTGGCGTGTGCGCTCCGGGTCGCGATCGAACCACTCCACCCAACGTGGCATCCAGGAACGACCCATCCCGGAACACGGCACTCGGGCGCAAACCCGGATGCAGCGCGGAACCCAGGTGACCACCCAACTGCCGCGCCCGATGTGCAGACAGATCGATGTCGAACAGTCCGCGTGCACCACTGAGCCACAAGCGCTCGGGTGCGATCGCCAACAGGCTTGACGCATTGGTCGGCGGCAAACCTTGTGCCGCACCCAGCGTATCGAAGACCGTCACCGCATTGGGTCCAGCCAGTCTCAGGCCCAACAATTGTCCCGCGCTGTAGGCATAGAGCTTCGTGGCGTCGACAAACACAAAAGTGTCGACACGATGTTGAAGGCCTTCGACGGCACGGAAGCAGGCGCACTCGGAATCGAACACTCGCAGTCCCATTCCGTC
>JBEIPT010000184.1:0-7246 GCA_040376895.1 Lysobacteraceae bacterium
CAAACGTCGCCACGCCCGCCGTGAAATGCGGCAGGTAAAACAGCGTCCTATAAATCGCCCCACCCGTCAGCACGCCGGCTACAAGCGTGGACGCCGCCAACATCCCAAAGATAAACCACACACCGTTGGCTTGCATCCCGCCTGCGCGCAGCGCGAGTCCGCTCAAAATCAACAACAGCGTGCTGATCACCAGCGCGCCCCGCAGCGCCACCGGTTGCTTGCTCACTCGCGTCAGCAACAGCGCCGCGCCGAGACTCCCCGCGATCGCGAACGGCAACCCGAGCATCAGGAAAAACGTGAAGATCCGACGGATTGCCGAGGACGGCAAATGATCGAAGACCAATTGGGGCACCTGGCAACTCCGGAATCGTGAGGGTCCCGGGAGCAAACGCCAAATGCCAAGTAATCCGTGCATCGGTGACGATCACGGTGCAGGGAATGCGCCGTGTCGGTTCTCCACTTGAGCGGGAGTTTGACGTGGTTGGTTCTTCTCCCGCTTGCGGGAGAAGGGTTTTTTGTGCGGGCTTCTGGAGTTCAGTAACCCGCCGCCTGGCCATCCTTGCGTGATTCGCTGGCGCCAACCCACACGCCGGAAGGCAGGCGCTTGATTGCCTGATAGCCGCCGTAAGGGCCATCGGCGAACTGGATTCTGTGGCCTTTGCGCATCAACGTCCGAATCACTTCCGGTGCAAAGCCATGTTCCAGGTTAACGATGCCGCCGTCCTGCATGGGATCGTTCTGGCCGGCCGGTTCGGTCGAGCCGTCATGATGGATGCGTGGGGCATCACCGGCCTCCTGCAGGTTCATGCCGAAGTCGACGAGGTTCATGACGATCTGGACATGACCTTGTGGTTGCATGGCACCGCCCATCAGGCCGAAGCTCACGAGCGGCGCGCCGTTCTTGGTGATGAATGCCGGAATGATGGTGTGGAAGGGGCGTTTGCCCGGCGCATAGGTGTTGGCGTGTCCTGCCTTCAGGACGAACTGTTCGCCACGGTCCTGAAGAATGAAGCCGAGCCCGTGTGGTGCCATGCCCGAGCCCATGCCGCGGTAATTGGATTGGATCAACGACACCATGTTGCCTTGAGCATCGGCCGTGGTCAGGTAGATCGTGTCGCCTTCATTGAGATTGGCCGGTTCACCAGGTCCAACTGCCAATGCCGCACGGTCCGGGTTGATCAGCTTGCGGCGGGTGTCGGTGTACTCAGCCGACAACAATCCGGCGATCGGTGTGGTCGCGAAGGCCGGGTCCGCGTAGAACTTCGCACGATCGGCGAACGCCAGCTTTTTCGCTTCCAGGAACAAGTGCAGATGTTCGGCACTGCCGAACGGAATCTTGCTGAAGTCGTAAGTCTCAAGCAGCTCCAGCATCTGCAGCGCAGCCAGACCTTGGCCGTTCGGCGGCACCTCGTGCACGTCGTAGCCACGGTAGTTGGTGCTGACAGGTTCCACCCACTCGCCGCGATGGCTCGCCAGATCTTCCTCATCCAGATAGCCGCCTTGTTCCTTCATGTAGGTGGCGATCACCTTCGCGGTTTTGCCGCGATAGAAGCCGTCATGTCCGTCCTTGACGATCCGTTTGTAGGTTTCGGCAAGATTCGGGTTGCGCCACAGTTCACCAGTCTTCGGCGCCACGCCATCACGGGTGAACTGCTCATTGAAGCCGGGGAACTTGCCGAGCTTGGGCACCGAAAGATTCCAGTAATGGGCAATCACGTCGCTCAGCGGAAAACCCTGCTCGGCGTATTGGATCGCGCCGGCAAAGACCTTGGCGCGCGACACCTTGCCGAAACGTTCATGCATCGCCATCCATCCATCCACGGCACCGGGCACCGTGACCGGCAAAGGCCCGTGGCTCGGAATCTCCTTCAGCCCACGACGCTCGAATTCGGCCAAGGTCAGGCGTTTCGGCGAACGACCGGAACCGTTGTAGCCGTAAAGTTTCTTGCTCTCGGCATCCCAGATGATCGCGAACAGGTCACCGCCCACACCGTTGCCTGTGGGTTCCATCAAACCGAGTGCGGCGTTGGCGGCGATGGCGGCGTCAACGGCGTTGCCACCGTCTCGCATGACTTCCAGGGCAATCTGCGTGGCGAGCGGGTGGCTCGTGGCTGCCATGGCTTTGGGTGCATAGACTTCGGAGCGTGTGGTGAACGCGCGGTCGGTCAGGCGGTCGGCTGCGAATGCCGGATTCAGCAGCGACAGAAAAGCGAGTGCGGCAATACGTTTCATGGCGACTCCAGGCATTCAGATAGTGAGACTGCGACCGCCATCAACCTTGATGACCTCGCCGCTGACATAAGGGGCATCCCGCAACAGGAACAGCGCCAAACGGGCGATGTCATCCGGTTCGCCGGCACGTTGCAGCGGGGTCTTGTCGATCAGTGCTTGCTGGTCCGCATAAGCCTTGCCCGCTTCCGGCCACAGGATGGCGCCGGGCGCGATGGCGTTGACGCGCACCTCGGGCGCCAGTTCGCGTGCCAGCGACAGCGTCATCATTCGCAGGGCAGCCTTGGCCATCACGTAGACGGTATGGCCGCGGAGTGGGCGTTCGGCATAGATGTCGGTGATGTTGATGATGGCGCCGCGGCTGAGCCGCAACGCCGGTGCCGCGGCTTGGGCAAGGAAAAACGGTGCCTTGGCGTTGCTTGCGAAGAGTTCGTCCCAGTTTTGTTCGGTCGTGGCGCCAATGGGTGTCGGATAGAACGCGGAAGCGTTGTTGATGAGGGCGTCCAGACGGCCAAAGTGGTCCAGTGTGCGCGCCACCAGCGCGGGCAGGGCTGCAGTATCGGCCAGATCGCCCTCCAGGAGCAGGCAACTGTCGGCGCGGCAGGCCAACAATTCGGATTGCAGCGCTTCGCCTTCGCTGCGCGAGTGGCGCACGTGCAGCGCAATCCGATAGCCGGCTGCATGCAGGTGTCGCACGATGACCGCGCCGACGCGGCGGGCGGCGCCGGTGACCAGGACAACGGGCTCGATGGGGTTGCTCATGTATCCTTCACTCCAGATCGCAGTCGTTCGGTTGGGTACGGCGCCCTGAGTAGCAGAAGCGCGTGCCTTGAGGAAGCGAGCCTAGTCAGCTTGGCATGATGAACTTGTTTCCGTGACCGTCGTGGTCACGTTTTGAATTCCACCCGAGGACCCATGGGCTTGCATTTGCTGAAACAGACCGACCCGGAATTCGAGGCCGCCGAGCAGGCCCACAGTGAGCGGCTGCGCGACGTCATTCGCGCCGAGATCCGTGCTGCAGGCTCGATCCCGTTCTGGCGGTTCATGGAATTGGCGTTGTATGCCCCAGGACTTGGGTACTACAGCGCCGGCAAGACCAAGTTCGGCGAAGCGGGGGACTTTGTCACCGCCCCCGAATTGGGAACCCTGTTTGCGCGGACCTGCGCCCGAGCCGTCGCACCGTTGCTCAAGGCCAGCGACGACAGCGTGTTCCTGGAAGTGGGCGCAGGCACGGGCGCATTCGCGGCTGCAGCATTGACCGAGCTCGAGCAGATCGATGCCTTGCCGGCGCGTTACCGGATCCTCGATCGCAGCGCCGAATTGCGCGAGCGTCAGCGGGATACGCTGATGGCGCGTGTGCCGCATCTGCTGGATCGCGTGGAATGGCTCGATGTCCCGCCGGAGGAATCCTGGCGCGGCGTGTTGTTCGCGAATGAAGTTCTCGACGCGCTGCCGGTCCACCGCTTCGTCATTCGTGACAGTGAGCCGCGTGAACTGCACGTGGCGCTCGACGAGCGTGGGACGTTCGAGTTCGTCGAGCGTGAAGCGGATCTGATGTTGCTGGGTGCCATCCGCGGCATCGAGGAAGATCTCGAACATCGCTTGCCGGAAGGGTACGTCTCGGAAGTGGCGCCACAACTGCCGTACTGGTTCGATGCCGTCTGTGGCACGCTGGCTGCCGGCATGGCGGTATTCATCGACTACGGCTATTCACGACGCGAGTATTACCGTCCCGACCGCAGTCGCGGCACCTTGCTCAGTTTTTATCGACACCGCGCCCACGAGCAGTTCCTCGACCGTCCCGGTCTTCAGGATCTCACTGCCAGTGTGGATTTTACGGCGCTGGCCCTGGCCGCGACGCGTGTCCGTTTTCCGTTGGCCGGATTCACCTCGCAGGCGAATTTCCTGATGGCTGCCGGTTTGCTCGACCTCTTTCAGTTGGAGCAGTTGCAGGTGGGTGAAATCGATCGATACCGGCTCGCGCAGGAGATCAAGCGCCTGACCTTGCCGGGTGAAATGGGTGAACGGTTCAAGGTCATTTCGTTTGCACGCGGCATCGACCACGTGCCGGAACCTTTCCAGGCATACGATTTGAGCCGCACGCTGTGAGCAGTTCGCGCAGTTTCTGGCTGGGGCGGATGCATCCATTCCGCCATCACCGCCTGTGGATCGCCGTGGCATGGTTGGGTGTCCTGGCCTGTGTGGTGCTGTCGCTGATGCCGGCGCAGCGCCTCGGTGACATGGTGCCGGGCACCGACAAGTTGCATCATTCCGCAGCCTATTTCACGCTGATGTTGTGGCATGGCTGGTTGTTGGCGCAACCGCGTGCCCTCAGGCGTGCAGCCGGATTCCTGTTTCTGCTCGGTCTGGCGCTCGAGGCGCTGCAGGCGTTCCTGCCGTGGCGATCCGGCAACGATCCGTTCGACCTGCTCGCCAACGCTGCGGGGATTGGCCTGGCGTGGATGCTCTTGCTGACCCCATTGCATGATGCCCTGCGGCGCTGGGACAGGCGCTTTTGATCCTGCCTCGAAGGCAGGTCGCGTGACATTTCGGAGCAATTGTTCCAAACGTGCGTTCGCCCCCGGAATCGCTGACCGTGCTAACTTTTCGCATTGTGTCATTTTTGAGTAGCAATCATGCCCAGTCGAGTCCTCGAGGGAGCCAGTCGCGGATGGATCATTCCCATCGGTGGTGCTGAAGAAAAAACCGACGGTCCGGACATCCTGTCCCGGTTCGTCGAGCTCTCCGGCGGCAGTGCCGCAAACATCGTCGTCATTCCGACTGCCAGTCGCCTGAAGGACACCGGCGCCAAGTACGAGCGGATCTTTACCGAACTGGGTGTCGCGGCTGTTGAGTCGATGGATTTCGACACGCGTCGTGATGCCCACGAGGAACGCCGCCTGGAGCGCCTCGATGAGGCCACCGGCATCTTCTTCACGGGCGGCAATCAACTGCGGCTGTCGACGCTGATCGGCGGCACGCCGGTCGCCAAACGTCTGCGCATCCTGAATGCCGCCGGCGTCCATGTTGCGGGAACCAGTGCCGGCGCCAGTTTCCTGAGCGAGCACATGATCGCATTCGGCGACGAAGGTGGTTCGGCGATTGCCGGTAGCGTGCGGTTGGCGCCGGGCCTCGGCCTGACGAACCGTTTCGTGATCGATCAGCATTTTCGCCAGCGCGACCGGCTCGGCCGGCTGGTCACGTCGCTGGCATACAACCCGTTTGCGGTGGGCATTGGCCTCGATGAAGACACCGCGGCGATGATTGGTCCGGACAACGTCCTCGAAGTCTGCGGGTCCGGTGGCGTGACGATCGTCGATGCCGCCGAACTCGAGTTCTCGTCGATGGACCAGGTCGACGAAGGGCAGCCTGTCTGCCTGCTCGGCATGAAGTTGCACATGCTGGTCGCGGGAGCGACCTACAACCTGCATACGCGCAAGGCATCGGCTGCCCGCCTGCGCCAGCGCAAAGACTGATCGCGGGAGCGAGTTCATGGCCGTTTCAGTGTTCGACCTGTTCAAGATCGGCATCGGGCCGTCGAGTTCGCATACCGTCGGGCCGATGCGCGCGGGCGCCCGGTTTGTCACGCGCTGGATCGAAGAGCGCGAGCACATGCACGAAGTGGCGCGTGTGCGCTGCGAACTGTTTGGTTCGCTGGCACATACCGGTCGCGGCCATGGCACCGACAAGGCGATCATCCTCGGACTCGAGGGCGAAGCGCCCGATACGGTCAATGTTGACGGCATCGAGGCGCGTCTCGCCGAAATCCGCGCCACGAAACGGATACGGCTGCTCGGCAAAACCGAAATTCCGTTCGACGAAAAATATGATCTGGCGTTCAACAAACGTCAGAAGTTGCCGTATCACAGCAACGGCATGCGCTTTACGGCATTCAATGCCGAAGGCAAGGAACTGGCCTGTCGCGACTACTACTCTGTGGGTGGCGGCTTTGTCGTCAACCAGGACGAAGCCGCTGAAGACCGGATCGTTGCCGACACCACCGAATTGGCACACCCGTTCTCGACCGGTGATGAACTTCTGGCGATCTGCAAGGAATCCGGCAAGACCATCGCTCAGGTGGTGTTCGAGAACGAACGTGCGTGGCGCAGCGAAGCCGAAATCCATGCAGGACTCCGCCAGCTTTGGGCCGCCATGCAAGCCTGTGTTGCGCGCGGTATCCGCGAGAACGGTGTGTTGCCTGGTGGCCTGAAGGTCCAGCGCCGTGCCCCGAACATGGCGCAGGAGCTGCTGGTGCGGCCGGAAGCGGCGCTCAAGGACCCGCTGACGATTCTCGATTGGGTGAACCTCTACGCGCTCGCCGTGAACGAAGAAAATGCTGCCGGTGGTCGAGTCGTCACTGCTCCGACAAACGGTGCCGCAGGGATCATTCCGGCGGTTCTGCATTACTTCGACCGCTTCTGCCCCGTTGCCGATGAATCGCGAATCTTCGACTTCCTGCTGACGGCTGGCGCGATCGGCATTCTCTACAAGGAGAATGCTTCGATCAGTGGTGCCGAAGTGGGATGCCAGGGTGAAGTCGGGGTTGCCTGTTCGATGGCGGCAGGTGGGCTCACTGCCGCGCTCGGCGGCACGGTCATGCAGGTCGAGAACGCTGCCGAGATCGGCATGGAACACAACCTCGGGCTGACCTGCGACCCCATCGGCGGGCTCGTGCAGATCCCGTGTATCGAGCGCAACGCGATGGGTGCCGTCAAAGCCATCAATGCCTCGCGAATGGCGCTGCGTGGTGACGGCAAACATCGGGTGTCGCTCGACAAGGTCATCAAGACCATGCGCGACACCGGCCGCGACATGCAGGACAAGTACAAGGAAACTTCGCGCGGCGGTCTGGCGGTCAACGTCATCGAGTGTTGAGGTGCTTCGGAAACTCGCTGTTTCCCATCGCGGCTAAAGCCGCTCCCACAGTTGAAAGTGTGCGGCTGAGCTAAACCTGTGGGAGCGGCTTTAGCCGCGATTGGAAGCTCGCGGCAATCTCCGATCGCGGCTGAAGCCGCTC
>JBEIPT010000615.1:0-1628 GCA_040376895.1 Lysobacteraceae bacterium
CCTGAAGCGAACGTTCCACGGAGTGTCGTCAAGGCCCGAACGAAGTATGCCGTTTTTCGAGCATACAAAAAGCTCGCAATGACGAGCGTCTGGGAATTCGGGCCGGGAATGATGTCGCCAGCCCGGCGTTGATCAAAAAAGGTGCGTGTCATTGCGAAGGGCGCGGCAATCTCGCGCTTGCGATCAAGTCCGACGCCGAAACGAGATTGCCACAGCCCGCTTCGGGGTCTTCGCAATGACAAGCTGGCGGAGTCAGGTCAGCATTCTTGCGTTGGTCTCTTTGCGACCCCCCCCAATACGGGCAACCGTTGCATCCGACCGGGGTCTCAATTGCCCCGATCCCGTTGGCGTCAGGTCTGGTCAGCCGAAGCTCGCAGGTCCATCGCGGCGGCTGGTCGATTTCGCGTTATCATCTCGAAACGAAGCGGGGGTGCCCGCGGGCCGTTACCGGCAGCGCGGGCTGAGAAACACCCTTCGAACCTGATCCGTCTGAACACGGCGTAGGGAGCTTCATGGGCAGCCAAGAGCTTGCCGCATGGGGCTTTTTGCGTCTGGAGGAATACCCCATGAACGCACAAATGAACGAAGTCATCGCCGCCACCGAGGCACTCAGTGAATCCGTGACGCGGCCCATTCCGGGCTCACGCAAGGTCTATGTTCAGGGTTCGCGCCCCGATCTGGCCGTGCCGATGCGCGAAATCGCGGTGGGCGATACGCCCAAGATGTTCGGCGCGGAGAAAAATCCGCCGTTCACGGTGTACGACACGTCCGGCGTTTACACCGACGCCGCCGCACGCATCGATCTGGCGGCCGGTCTTGCCGCGTTGCGCGCGAACTGGATCGAGGAGCGGGGTGACACAGAAACCCTGTCCGATCTGAGCTCCGAGTTCGGGCGCAAACGCGCAGCCGACAAGGTTCTCGATCGCGTGCGCTTCCCGCAGAAGCCGGCCGTGCGGCGCGCCAAGGCGGGTCACAACGTCTCGCAGATGTACTACGCCAAACGCGGCATCATCACGCCGGAGATGGAATATATCGCCATCCGCGAGAATGCCCGGCTGGATTCCCTGCAGGCTTTGGGTCTGGTCCGCCAGCATCCGGGTGAGTCGTTCGGTGCGTCGATGCAGTCGTACATCACGCCGGAATTCGTGCGCGACGAAGTGGCACGTGGTCGCGCGATCATCCCGAACAACATCAATCACCCGGAATCCGAGCCGATGATCATCGGCCGCAATTTCCGCGTGAAGATCAACGCCAACATCGGCAACTCGGCCGTGACCAGCTCGATTGCCGAAGAAGTCGAGAAGATGGTCTGGTCGATCCGCTGGGGTGCCGACACGGTCATGGACCTCAGCACCGGCAAACACATCCACGAAACCCGCGAATGGATCATCCGCAACTCGCCGGTGCCGATCGGCACGGTGCCGATCTATCAGGCGCTGGAGAAGGTCAACGGCGTGGCCGAAGACCTGAACTGGGAGGTCTTCCGCGACACCCTGATCGAGCAGGCCGAGCAGGGCGTGGACTACTTCACCATCCACGCCGGCGTGCGCCTGCAGTACGTGCCGCTCACGGCCAAGCGCATGACGGGCATCGTCTCGCGCGGTGGCTCGATCATGGCGAAGTGGTGC
>JBEIPT010000494.1:0-2626 GCA_040376895.1 Lysobacteraceae bacterium
ATGACGTGATTGCCGAAATCATCCACCTCGCTGAAAACGGCGTGCGGGAAGTGACGTTGTTGGGCCAGAACGTCAACGGCTATCGCGGCACCACCCACGACGGTCGCCTCGCGGATCTGGCCGAACTGATTCGTGTCGTCGCGGCTGTCGATGGCATCGATCGGATTCGCTACACCACGTCCCATCCGCTCGAGTTCTCCGACAGCCTGATCCAGGCTCACGCCGAAGTGCCGGAGCTGGTGAAGCACCTGCACCTGCCGGTGCAATCCGGTTCGGACCGCATTCTTTCGGCGATGAAGCGCAACCACACCGCGCTGGAATACAAATCCAAACTGCGCAAGTTGCGCGCGGCCGTGCCAGGGATCTGCATCAGCTCGGACTTTATCGTCGGCTTCCCCGGCGAGACCGAAAAAGACTTCGAACAAACCATGAAGCTGATCGAAGACGTCGGTTTCGACTTCTCCTATTCGTTTGTCTACAGCCAGCGCCCGGGCACGCCGGCGGCCGATCTGGCCGACGAAACGCCGGAAGAGCTGAAAAAAGAACGACTGAACGCCCTGCAACATCGCCTGAACCAGCAGGGTTTCGAGATCAGCCGACAAATGGTCGGTTCGATCCAGCGGATTCTGGTCACTGATTACTCGAAAAAAGACCCCGGCGAGCTGCAAGGCCGGACCGAGAATAACCGGATCGTCAACTTCCGCTGCGACAATCCAACCCTGATCGGCCAATTCGCCGATGTGCACATCGATGCGGCGCAACCGCACTCGCTGCGGGGTTCGCTGATCCAGTAACCCCCGTCACAGAGAACCTTTGTGGCGAGGGGATTTATCCCCGTTGGGTTGCGCAGCAGCCCCAAAAACAGGACTGCTGAGCAGCCCAACGGGGATAAATCCCTTCGCCACAGTTCAGGCGTCAAATTTCAGCATCCATTTAAGAGCTTTCGCACCCGCCTCACTGGCGTTATCCTTGATTTCATCTTAATTGCCCCAGGGCGGCTAAATACGACCTTGAACGCACCCATAGAACCACATCGTTTCATCCTCGAGCCCTTTGAGGCTCGCCGCTTCGCCAATCTGTGCGGGATGTTCGACGAGCACCTGCGCTTGATCGAGCAACGCCTGACCATCGAGATCCGCAACCGCGGAAACCAGTTCGAGCTGATCGGCGACCCCAAACACACCACCTCCGCGGAAAACCTCCTGCGCCGTCTGTACCGGGAAACCAAAGGTACCGAGCTGTCGCCGGACGTGGTTCACCTGTTCCTGCAGGAATCGGCCGTCGAAGCGCTGGACAACGTTTCCCCGTCCGAACCCTCCGTGGCCCTGCGCACCAAGAAAGGCATGATTCGCCCTCGTGGCTTGAATCAGTTGCGCTACGTGAAGGAAATCCTCGGTAACGACATCAACTTCGGCATCGGTCCGGCCGGTACCGGCAAGACCTATCTGGCCGTCGCCTGCGCGGTAGACGCGCTGGAACGCGAGCAGATTCGGCGCATCCTGCTGGTCCGACCGGCGGTTGAAGCGGGCGAAAAACTCGGCTTCCTGCCGGGCGACCTGTCGCAAAAGATCGACCCGTACCTGCGCCCGCTCTACGACGCACTCTACGAAATGCTCGGCTTCGAATACGTCGCCAAGCTGATCGAGCGCCAGGTGATCGAAGTTGCGCCGCTGGCCTACATGCGCGGTCGCACGCTGAACAACAGTTTCATCATCCTCGACGAAAGCCAGAACACCACCGTCGAGCAGATGAAAATGTTCCTGACCCGGATCGGCTTCGGCTCCACGGCGGTCATCACCGGTGACATCACCCAGGTCGACCTGCCCAAAGGCACCAAGTCCGGGCTGCACCATGTGATCGAAGTGCTGAAAGACGTGCCGGGCATCAGCTTCACCCATTTCATGCCCAAGGACGTTGTGCGCCATCCACTGGTGCAGCGGATCGTCGAAGCCTATGAGCGCTTCGAGAATCGCGTGGCCGACGAAACGCCAAAGGACAGTCGCCGCGATGCTTGAGCTTGATCTGCAACTCGCGACTGAAGCGCCCGCCCCCAGCGAAGCCGAGTTCCGCCAATGGTGCGAACTGGCCCTGCGCCAGCGTACCGCCGACTCCGAAATGACCATTCGCCTGGTCGACGAAGCCGAAGGCCGCGAACTGAACCACACCTGGCGGCAGAAAGATTACGCCACCAACGTGCTGTCGTTTCCGGCCGATGTGCCTGATGAGTTTCTCGATATCCCGCTGCTGGGCGATCTGGTGATCTGCGTGGCGGTGGTCGAGCGCGAAGCCGCGGAACAAGGCAAGGAGCCAACGGCCCACTGGGCACATCTGGTCATTCACGGCTGCTTGCATCTGCTGGGTTACGACCATATAGATGACGACGAAGCCGAAGAAATGGAAGCGCTGGAGCGAACGTTGCTTGCCGAACTGGGCTATCCCGATCCGTACGCGGACGACGAAATTGAAACATCCACTATCGTGACAACAAAGGATTCAGAGTAATCGCTATGAGCGAAGATCGATCGAGCAACGGGCAGAAGTCATGGCTGGGTAAACTCACCCAGGCTGTTGCCCACGAGCCGAAGAACCGCCAGGAGCTGCTGGAGCTTCTGCGCGATGCGCACCA
>JBEIPT010000541.1:0-2235 GCA_040376895.1 Lysobacteraceae bacterium
CCGGTCGCATCGCGGCTGAAGCCGCTCCCACAGGTCTTGCCATTTGGCATTGAGTTCGCGACAAGCCGGCAAAGTCAGAGCTGTCACGCGCGTATTGGTTGCCCGAATCGCGGTTGCTGCAAACACCTAAGATGTCATTTTGATCAATGACTTACCCTATGTCGTCATGGAGAGACCGCGAAGCGGGCTGTGGCAATCTCGTTCTGGCCTCGGACTTGGTCGCAAGCCCGAGATTGCCGCGCCCTTCGGGCTCGCAGTAACAGAAAATGCGCTCTGCCTTGCCGCTCGAACTTCCGACTGGGTCAGAACGCCCCAATCGCGTTGATCTTCGCCACCAAAGCCGCCTTCTCCGCATCGTGAATCGGCTGATGCCAATGCGCGATCAGGTACTCGTGTTCGGTCGGCACGAAACCGACGGCCATCACCACTTCCCAGGCTCGGGCGTCGCCGCAATGACCAAAGAACGCACGGCACTGGCCTGCGTACTTGGCGAATGCATATTTGAGGATGTGATGCAGGATGCCGCCGTTGGCGCTGACCAACTCACGTTGTTTTTCGCTCATCAACCGGATCACATCGCCGTCGGTGCATGAACCGCCCGACAGATACACGTCGCCGTGGGGCGTCATGTGCGAATACCCGGCTACGTGATAGGCGCCGTAGTTGTCCTGGAAGAAACACACGAGGTGTTTCTCGAAATCCGGTGGGTCCTGGCGGTACTTGCGACGGAAGATTTTCTGGCCAAACGGAGTCGAGTGATCCACTTCCGTGATCGACAGGAACGGCTGCAGTGCTTCGGGAAGTGCATAACTCATCGGGGATTCAAACCTTCAGTTGCCAGGACAGGGTTTCGCCGGCGGCAAGCGGGACCAACTGCTTGCTGCCGAAGCCCACGCTAGCGGGAATGATGTAGGGCTTTCGCTCCAGCGTGACACGTTCGGCGTGACGGGGAAGGCCGTAGAAGTCGGCGCCGAAGAAACTGGCGAAGCCTTCGAGCCGATCCAGCGCACCGGCCTGTTCGAACGCCGTGGCATAAAGTTCCAGTGCATGCAGCGCGGTGTAACACCCCGCACAACCGCAATCGGCTTCCTTGTCACCCTGCGCATGCGGCGCCGAGTCCGTGCCAAGGAAAAATCGCGGGCTGCCGGATGCCGCGGCAGCCATCAGTGCTTCGCGATGCCGTTCGCGTTTGAGCACAGGCAGGCAATACCAATGCGGGCGGATGCCACCCTTGAACAGGGCGTTGCGGTTGTACAACAGGTGATGCGCCGTGATCGTCGCAGCGATCGAACCTTCGGCATCCCGGACATAATGCGCGGCATCGGCCGTGGTGATGTGCTCGAACACGACACGCAACGCCGGAAAATCACGACGGAGCGGGATCAGCACCTCGTCGATGAACACACGCTCGCGGTCGAACACATCAATCGCCGAGTCGGTGACTTCACCATGGACAGCCAGCACCAGTCCTTCACGTTCCATGGCTTCGAGCGCCGGACGGCAGGCGCGAAGATCCGTCACGCCAAAATCTGAATTGGTCGTCGCGCCGGCCGGATACAACTTTACGGCATGAACAAAACCGCTGGCCTTCGCCTTCACGATTTCTTCGGCACGCGTGTTGTCGGTCAGGTACAGCGTCATCAGCGGCTCGAAGCTTGCGCCATCGGGCAATGCCGCGAGGATGCGCGAGCGATAGGCCGCCGCCAGATCGACTGTCGTGACGGGTGGTTTGAGGTTCGGCATGACGATCGCGCGGCCGAATTGGCGCGCCGTATGCGGCAAGACGGATGCCAACGCTTCACCATCACGGAGGTGCAAGTGCCAATCATCTGGCCGAACGATTTCGAGCTTTTGCATGGATGTCTTCTTCACGAACATGAAGGCTGGAATTTACCAGCATGCGCGGCAGGCATGACACAATGTGCGCTTGCCTGATTCGCCTTATTCCCAAAGGTTTGTCCATGTCCAATCCGACCTTCGATTACCACCAGATGCCCGACGCCCGCGGGCACTTCGGCCCTTACGGCGGCCGTTTCGTCGCCGACACGCTGATGGCGCCGCTGCAGGAACTTGCGGAAGCCTACGAACAACTCAAACGTGATCCGGAGTTGCTGGCCGAACTCGACGACGATCTGCATCACTACGTGGGTCGCCCAAGCCCGATCTATCATGCCAAAAGACTGAGTTCGCTTGTGGGTGGCGCACAGATCCTGCTGAAACGCGAGGACCTCAACC
>JBEIPT010000556.1:0-2098 GCA_040376895.1 Lysobacteraceae bacterium
CCTAAAAGTCCGTCATTCCCGCGCAAGCGGGAAACCACTCGGGTGCCACACGACCCAAACCGGGTCGCAACGAGTGGATTACCCCTTTCGCGGGACTGACGGGTGGAGGGCTGTGCGCGGGAATGACGGTTCGAGGGCTGTGCGCGGGGATGACGAGCTCCGGGGCGTAACCGAAAAAGCCACAAGTAGCTTGACAGCCACCGATGTCCGGGGAGGGTTTGGGAGGGGTTTAGGCAAACACTTCGCCTCAATCAAGCGACAGGATCCGCTCGCTGCGCTCGTGCCAGCCGTCCGCTCCCGGATTGAACATCGAGCAGCACGTCATCGGCTTGGCATAGATATGGACCGACACCGCGAGATCCTTGTCGGATGCATTGCGAATGGTGTGGTACTCGTGCGGAGGAATCAGGCTGCCGGCAGAGCCGCGACCGGCGACGATCGTGCCGCAGTTCTCGAACCGCACGCGTTCGCCATCCCGCTCGCGGGGTTCATATTGGGTGATTTCAAGCGCGCCGCGCCAGACTCCTTCCACACACCAAAGGCCAGCATGGTCATGGATCAGCGTGCCTTGGCCCGGGCCCCAGGTCATTGCGATCACGGCATAGTCGTGATCCTTGCTGCGATACAGTTCGCGGCGGGCATAGTGCTCGCCGCAACAGTCGAACACTTCAGTCGGCAACTCGATGTCGCGATCCTGGATCATGGCGCACAGAGCGTTCCGCAGAGCCTTGGTGACCGATTGCGGACACGGGTTCGAGACTGCCTGGTCGATCAGCGAAACGAAGCGTTCGCGACCGGGAAATTGTTCGAGGCTCATGGTTTGGGTCCTGACATAAGGCTCACATCTTACAAACAGCCCAGGAAATCGGCGACTGGTGGCGCAAATCGTTCAAAATCGACCAGGAACGAGTCATGGCCTTGAATGCTGGGCAATGCAAAAAAATCAACGACAGCTCCAGCGCTGCGCAGACCTTCAGCGATTTCACGCTGCTGCTCGATCGGGAACAGGATGTCGCTGGGTACACCGATCACCAACGCCCGCTTGACCAGCATTCGGCCCAGTGCGTTGTCGACATCGCCGCCATGGTCGGCCAGATCGAACCAGTCCATCGCGCGTGACAGGTACAGGTAACAGTTTGGGTCGAAACTGCCGACGAACCGGTCGGCATGGGCGTCCAGGTAGGCCTCGACCTCGAACTCGCGTTCAAAAGCGCCGCGAGCCGGTTCGCTGACCCGTTTGCGGCCGAACCGACCCCGCCATTCCTGCGCCGAACGGTAGGTCACCATGCCCAGTTTGCGGGCCAACCGGAATCCCTGTTCTGGCCAGGCGTCCGCAGCGTAACGGCCGTCCAGCCAACGCGGGTCACGCCGGATACATTCGCGCTGCAATGAACGAATCGCGGTGGCGAATGGCAACGAATGGGGGGCCGTCGAAATCAGCACCAGGTTGGGTGCCATGCCCGGAAACAGGGCTGCGAACGCCAGGCTGCTCATGCCGCCCATCGATGGTCCGATCAACGCGCGAAGCTTGCTGACGCCCAGGTGGCGAACGAGTTCGTGCGCGGACACCGCGATGTCCTCGAGGCACAACTCCGGATACTCGAGCTGATACGGCCTGCCGGTAGCCGGATTGATGGACGCCGCGCCGGTCGAACCTTTGCAGCTGCCCAGGGAGTTGACGCAGATGACGAAGTGCCGGTTGGTGTCGATTGCCTTGCCGGGGCCGATCATCGCCTCCCACCATCCCGGCGCCGGGTCGTCCGGACTGGATGCCGCATGGGCACTGGGCGAGAGCCCGGTCAGGATCAAAAGTGCATTGTCGGCGCGCGCGTTCAGCTCACCCCAGGTTTCATAGGCCAGAGTGGCGCCATGGAGTGTTCCGCCACGACGCATGGCGAAAGGAGAGGGCAGGGCAAAAAGTCGCGTGGCAGACATAACGAAGATTGAAGCAGCGGGGTGCAAGCTTATCGACTGGCTTTCTCCATCCGCAATGAGTTGTGGTGGTCGGGTCGGGCCTCAGACTGTCGTGCTTGATGCAGATATCGGTTCGGAACTGTGGCGAGAGGGTGGATTCCCGTTTTCGCGGGAATGACGGAAA
>JBEIPT010000369.1:0-3944 GCA_040376895.1 Lysobacteraceae bacterium
CACCTTGCTCGTCTTCAATGGCCGGCAAGTGCTTGATGAAGGGAACGCCTTCGGCCTGAAGACGAGCTTCAGATCTCGCTTTGCGCGCCAACGCGCCAGCCGTGGCCCGAGACGCCTTGGCCTGATTTGGTTCCTTCCGGTCTTCCATTCGTGACTTCGTCCAGGCTGATTTGCCGGACACAAATAGTAGTTGCGAACAGGCAAGCAGGCCACGGGGCAACAGAATGCCTGATCGCCATCGATATAAAGACGAACGCAAAAAGCGCGCGCAACCTTGAGGCCGGTTGCGAAGCCCTGGATTCCGCTTTTTCCGGTCGCTTTGTAGAGACACTCCCGACTCAAGCATGTCGAGATGAATCCAATTGGTTACGATGGATCAAACCCTGGCTTCCGGTGAAGCCGAGCGTTCGAACCTTGCTTCACTTCCAGCCGCGTGCCGTAAGCCCGGACTGAGAAGGTCTTTGGAATCGCTTCGGGAACTTTCCTTGAACATGACCTGATTTCGATTCTGAATTGCCTTTCTGTTGTGCGGTTCTGTACTGAACATGATCGAATCGAATCTTCTCCCGCTCGCAAACGGGAGAAGGCTTGGGCTTTTCGTTTGGCAAACAGTTTGATGCGCAAATGAGCGCACCTAGCGGTGCGATCACGGCCCCAATGCGCCCGTCCTGGCGGGTCAAGAACCATGAATACGGCGTCGCGTCGCGGATCGTGTTGGCAGCTGGGCTCGTCGCTGAAGATTATGGTCTTCGAATAGCGACGCAATGCGCCCCCAGCAACACCATGACCAGCATCAGTAGCCACTGCCCGAGTGCCGACAGCGTGGGGATTGGTCCGGGCACACCGATTACGGTGGCATCCAACTGTGCCCCGGTGATTGGGTTGTCGCTCAACGCTGTCGTTTCATGGTTGCCGTCGTTGTCGGCGTCGTAGTTCACACTGGCCTGATTGACGATCGTGCTGCCGATTGGCGCGTTGATGTTCGCACTGAGTGTGATCGTGACCGTGCCGCCTGCAGCAACCGATCCATCCCAGTTGACGGTTTGACCGACGACACTGATCACACCGGAGCTCGCGCTGGAACCGCTCAGACTCAGCTCCGACGGCAGCACGTCAACAAACTCTGGCCCTGGGTTATTCGATTGAGCGGCGACACCGCTGTTCTCGATCAACAAGGTGTACGTCACAAGATTCGACGTGAGCAAGGTCACTTGTTTGGTGACGGTCAACAGCGGTCCGCTGTCGTCATTCACCAAGGTCACAGTGGGCGCCGCGCCTTGTGTCACGGAGGCAGGCGCCGAGAGTCCGCTCAGGCTCAGACTCAGGTTCTCATCCGGCTCGACGACGGCATCACCGAGCACCGACAGGTTGAGATTCTGGCTTGTGCTCAATGCCGGGAAGGTCAAGGTTTGATTGCTGATCGAAGTGTAGTCGGAGCCTGCCAGGGCACTGCCGTCCACCGTCGAAACATTCACCGTCACCGGCACATCCACAGGCGCCGACAGACTCGCGGTCAGCACTGCGGTGTTGAGTGAGTTACCTTCCGCGCGACTGAGGCTTGCCAGGCTCAACACGGCGCTGTCGTCATTCACCAGGGTCACGGAGGACGCAGTACCCAGCGTCACGCTGGCCGGTGCCGAGAGTCCGCCGAGATTCAGGCTCAGGGTCTCATCCGACTCGACCACCGCGTCACCCAGCACTGACAGGTTGACACTCTGACTCGTGCTCAAGGCGGGGAAGGTCAGGATTTGGTTACTGATCGCGGCGTAGTCCGAGCCTGCCAGGGCACTGCCGTCCACCGTCGACACATTCACCGTTACCGGCACATCCACCGGATTCGACAGACTCGCGGTCAATACAAGGCTGTTGGCGGCATTCCCTTCGGATTGACTGAGACTGGCAAGGCTCAGTACCGCGCTATCGCTGTCTTGAATCGTGCCTTGAGCTTGGCTGTCGGCGATCAACGCGCCAACACCCGGTGTCAGATTCACGAAGAAGGTTTCATCGGCTTCGACGAGGCTGTCGGCAATCACGTTCACTGTCAGGTCCGCGCTGGCGGCATTGGCGGCGAAGTTGATCGTTTGATTGCTGATTGCGGTGAGGTCGCTGGCACTGGCAGTGCCGAGCGCCGTACTGGCGATCACACTCTCGGCAAATTCCTGATCGCCGGTGCGGCTCAAGGTGAAGACAAACGCCGTGTTGCCACCCCCATCACCTTCGGCGTGGCTGATATCGGTGATCGCAACCGAAGAATGTTGCAGTTCCACCGCACCCACATCGCAGGCTGCGCCAACGGGTCTTGGCAATCCGCGCTGATCGACTGCTGAGGCGGGGCAACCACTGGCCGCATCAATCACCGAGCTGCCCGACAAGGGTTTGCGTGTGAAGGTGGCTCCGCCATTGTTCTGCAAGGCACCGAGTTGAGGGTCTGCCGTCCCAGTCGGTGCACCACAGGCATTCACGCCCGGCGCATTCGATTCGATCACGTTGTTGCCCAGCAACTGGATCACGCCCGTACCGGCAGGATCGTTATGGTTCCAGCAGTCCGAGTTGCCCACCGAATCGGCCACGATCGAGTCTCTCAAGGTAATGGTGGTCGCCGCGGCCGTCGTGGTCACTGCCGGCACGGTATTGCCGACGCCGCCTTGTCCGGTGCCGGAGCCATCATTCACATAGAACAGATTGAACAGTGCGCCGCCAACACCTTGGCCTGGCATCGCGTCGCTGTTGCTGACATTGGCGCCGCCACCGATGGCACTGTTTGCGGACAAGGTGGAAGATTCGATCTGCACGATGCCGTTCAGGTTAAAGATGGCGCCACCGAGCCCGGCGCCACCGCCGCCGCCATCGGCAAAGTTGCTGGCTCCTTGTCCTCCCTGCGCCACATTCCCGTCCAGGGTGCTATTTGCGATGCGCAGGACCCCGAAGTGGTTAAAGACCGCCCCGCCCAGTCCGCCACCACCGCCGCCGCCGAAACCGCTGGTCCGACCGTTCCCGCCGAATGAGCCACCCGTGGCTTGACCCGCGCCACCACCAGCAAAGCCGCCTCGCCCGCCGCGACTCCCGCCGCCACCGCCAAATCCGCCGATTCCTCCGGACTCGCCGCCGCCGCCACCAAATCCACCGTTTCCGCCCCGTGTGTTCCCAATCCCTCCGCCCCCACCCACACCGCCGCTGCCCCCACAAGCGACTTGCGCGAATCGGCCGCCACCACCGCCGAATGCCCCACCCGGGGCAGAGCAAACGCCATGACCAGCACCGCCTCCATCTCCAGGCGCTGCGCCCACTGCATCCGCCGCGAAACCACCACCGGCGCTGTCAGCGCCATCCCCGCCGATGGCACTGATGCCTGGACCCGACGGCCCCCCGCCCTCGTTCGCGAGAAAGACACCACCGGTATCCGATGCGGCGGTGGTTCTCAATCCACTCCCGGCGAAATTGCTGCGCTCAGCACCCATGCCGCCACCCGCTCCGACCGCCGAACTGGTTGACGCGCCCCCTTGGGCGCGGTTCGACAACACGGCGCTCTGATCAATCCAGACCGTTCCCTGGTTGTAGATCGCTCCGCCCATGCCTCCGCCCGCACCGCCACCCCGGCCGGCTTCGCCACCCCTGGCCAGGCCGTCCCGCAGGGTCAGGCGGCGCAAGGTCATTGTTCCCGGGCTGGGCGTATTGGTTTTCGGACCAACCGGCACCGGATGCAGCCGACCGGCCACATAGAAGAACCGGAACTTCGGCGCACCGCCACCACGAACGATGGTGATCCCGGCAGTGCCGCCATCGATGGTGATATCGGAATGAATCGGCGGTAGGCCATTCGGCCCGTACCAGAAGTTGTCTTGCGCACTGAGGGTGATGGTCTGACCGGCCTGGGCTTGCGCGAACACAATGGTGTCGGCACCGGAACCGGGCGTACACGCGCCGGCATTGGTGCTGGCGTCTTC
>JBEIPT010000210.1:0-6662 GCA_040376895.1 Lysobacteraceae bacterium
GAGCGGATGAAGTTTCCCGACAACAGCGAGCTGTGGGTGCCATTCGTGGCCACCGACGCGCAGCTGTCGCGGCGAGTCCGGCCGCTGTCGGTGATCGGCCGATTCGAGCTTGATGCCGTGGTGGCCGGCCGCAGCGAGGTCGAGCCGTATCAGGCATTGATGCGCGGTGTGTCGCCGGGATATCGCGATCTCCTCGACGTACCGTTGATTTCCGGTCGTGACTTGAGCAACACCGACACCGAACAGGCACCGATGGTTGCCCTGATCAACGAAACCATGGCGCGGCAGAGTTTTGGATCCGAATCACCCGTAGGCAAGCAGATCCTGCTGCCCCTGGGTGAGGGGCCTCGCAAGGCTTGCACGGTGGTAGGTGTCATGAAGGATCACCGCAATCGCGGGCCGCGATCGGCCGTGCAGGCAGAGTTGTGGTTGCCGTTTGATCAGGCGCCATGGGTGGGCATCAGCTTTGTGGCGGCAAGTCCGTTGCCGGCAGACCAGGTTCGCCAGGCACTGGAGCAGGCGATTTCGACCGTGGCGCCGGAAGAGGCAACCACCCGGCAATATGCGCTGGCCGATGACGCCCTCGCGCAGACCGAACTGACGACCTTGTTGACGCGGATCCTGCTGGCCTTTGCGCTGAGTGCGTTGTTCCTGGCCGCGTTCGGCATCTATGCACTGACTGCGCTGACCGGGCGGGCTCGAGTGCCGGAATTCGGTCTTCGATTGGCGATCGGCGCCAAACCGCAACAGCTGGCCCAGCGCTTGGTCCGCGAAGCCTTGTCGCTGACCGGCGCAGGATTTGTGGCCGGTGCGCTGGTGTCTTGGCTGGTGCTGCGGTTACTGCAATCACAACTGTTCGGGATGGGTGCGATGCCCTGGTCGTCCTATCTGGTGACCGGATTGATTCTGCTCATCGCCGTGCTGGCTGCGACGGCATTGCCGGCGTGGCGCGTGGCCCGGTTGTCACCCATGCAATCTCTGCGGACGGACTGAGTCAATGATCAGGTTGCAAGGTATCCAACGCCAATACACGACACGCGCCGGCATCATGCCGGTGCTGCGGGACATCCAGATGGAGGTGCCGAAAGGTGACTTCGTCAGCATCGTTGGTCCATCGGGATCGGGAAAGTCGACGCTGCTGCAGGTTCTCGGGTTGCTCGATCACGGATGGACCGGCGAGTACTGGTTTGAAGGGCAAGCCCTGCATGCGCTGAATGGCAAGCAGCGGCAGGTATTTGCCCGCGACGCCGTAGCGTTCGTCTTCCAGCAGTACCACCTGCTGGATGACCTCACGGTGGCGGAGAACATTGCGTTGCCGCTGACATACCGAAGCCTGCCGACACGCGACATCAAGACACGCGTCGATGCCATGCTGGAACGATTCGGCTTGGGCTCGCGCCGGGAGGACTACCCCAACCAGCTGTCCGGTGGGCAGCAGCAAGTGGTGGCGGTGGCGCGAGCGCTGATCGCCGCACCCCGCCTGCTGCTCGCGGATGAGCCCACGGGTGCGCTGCACAGTGACCAGGGGCGTCTCATCATGGACCTGCTGGTCGATTTGAACCGTGCCGGCACCACCATCATCCAGGTCACGCACAACCCCGAGTTCGCCGCCCGCGGCCAGCAGGTGTTGCGGATGCAGGATGGCAAGTTGGTTGGGGTGTAGGGCCGACAACCAGCCTTTGGAGACCAACCCCTTTGGGAGCTGTTGCGGGTTTTCCGAAAGCCAGAAGACGCCTTCAGGTAGCCCCTTCCCACCCTGCTAGACTATGCGGCTCTTTCAGACGTTCAGCGCCGCCCATGTCCAGCGAAAATCCCGCGCCAAACCACTTCATCCGCCAGATCGTCATCGACGATCTCGATAGCGGCAAACACGCGTCGATTGCCACGCGGTTTCCGCCGGAGCCGAACGGTTACCTCCATATCGGTCACGCCAAGTCGATTTGCCTGAACTTCGGGCTGGCCCAGGAGTTCGGTGGTCGCTGCAATTTGCGCTTCGACGACACGAACCCGGCAAAGGAAGAGCAGGAATATGTCGACGCCATCAAGGAAGACGTGACCTGGCTCGGATTCCACTGGGCCGAACTGCGCCACGCGTCGGACTACTTCGAGCTGTTCCACCGTTGTGCCGTGCGCCTGATTCAGGACGGTGCGGCCTATGTGTGTGATCTGAATGCCGAGGAAGTACGCGCCTACCGCGGCACCCTGACCGAACCCGGTCGGCCAAGTCCCTATCGCGACCGCACAGTGGCCGAAAACCTCGACCTGTTCGCGCGCATGCGCGCCGGCGAGTTCGCCGATGGTGCGCGCACCTTGCGGGCCAGGATCGACATGAGCTCGGGCAACATCAACCTGCGCGATCCGGCGCTGTACCGAATTCGAAAAGTCGCGCACCAGAACACTGGCGACGCCTGGTGCATCTATCCGATGTACGACTACGCGCACGCCTTGTCCGACGCGTTCGAGGGCATCACCCATTCGTTGTGCACACTCGAGTTCGAAGATCACCGGCCGCTGTACGACTGGTGTCTGGACCGCCTGCCGGTCTGGGCGATGCCCGAACTTGCCGACGAACTGGCGCGGCTTCAGCTCAAGCCGGGTCGTTCGCGCCAGATCGAATTCTCGCGTTTGAACCTCGACTTTCTGGTGATGAGCAAGCGAAAGCTTCTGGCGCTGGTCAACGATGGCCTTGTGAGCGGTTGGGACGATGCCCGCATGCCTACGCTGCGCGGCATCCGCCGTCGCGGCTACACGCCGGAAGCGCTGCGCAACTTCGTGCGGAATGCCGGTGTGACCAAGCAGCAGTCCGTGCTCGAGTATTCGTTGCTCGAGAATGAAGTGCGGAACGATCTGGATGTGCGTGCCGAACGGCGACTGGCCGTGATCGACCCGCTGCGCCTGACAATCACGAATCTGCCGGCCGATCATGAAGAGTGGCTGACACTGTCGAACCATCCCAAGGACGAGACCTGTGGCACGCGTCAGGTCGGCTTCTCGAACGAGTTGGTGATCGAGCGCGAAGACTTCATGGAAGTCCCGCCGAAGGGATTCCATCGACTGGTTCCGGGTGGCGAAGTCCGGCTGCGTTCAGTCGGCATCGTCAAGTGCGAGGAAGTCATCAAGGACGAGTCGGGCACCGTGACCGAAGTGCGTTGCACGCTGGATCTCACGTCGCGTCCTGGTGGTACCGGCTCCGATCGCAAGATCAAGGGCACGATCCATTGGGTCTCCACGCGTCATGCGTTGCAGGCCGAGGTCCGTCTTTACGACCGTTTGTTCACGGTGGCAGACCCGGATGACGACCGCGACGGCAAGACCTATCAGGATCATCTGAATCCGCAGTCGGTGCGCACCGTGACCGCGTTCCTGGAAGGCAGCCTCAACGCGGTCGCGCCGGAATCGCGTTTCCAGTTCGAGCGGCTCGGGTATTTCGTGGCGGATCGCCTGGACCATCGCGCCGATCGGCCGGTGTTCAACCGCATCTGCACCTTGCGCGACTCGTACGCCAAGGCCAAGTAACGCGTGGACTTCTGGCCTGCGCTCGGACTGCTGGTTCTGATCGCAGGCCTGGCGCTGCGCCTGCAGCCCATGCTCACGGTGTTGTCGGCGGGGCTGGTATCAGGTCTCGCCGGCGGCATGAGCCTGGTCGACATTCTCAATACGCTGGGCGAAGCCTTTTCACGCAACCGATTTCTGGCGATTCTCATCCTGACCTTGCCGGCGATTGCTCTGCTGGAACGACTGGGGCTCCGAGAACAGGCCGAACGCTTCATTCGCGGCCTGCGCCAGCCGAGTTTTGCGCGCGTGTTGATTCCGTACCTGGCTGTCCGTCAGATCTTCGCGATGCTGGGCCTGACCAGCATTGCGGGCCACCCTCAGACCGTCCGCCCGGTGCTGGCACCGATGGCCGAAGCAGCCGTAGCCCTCCAGCGTGGCGAACCGCTTGATGCCGAAACGCGTGACTGCGTGCGAGCCCATGCTGCCGGCACGGACAACATCGGATTGTTCTTTGGCGAAGATGTGTTCGTGGCATTCGGTGCCGTGTTGTTGGTCCAGTCGACCCTGGCACAACAAGGCATCGATCTCGCGCCGTTTGCGATCGCCATCTACGGATTGCCCACGGCCGTTGCGGCATTTCTGATCCACAGTTCCCGCTTGATGTGGTGGTCGCGCCGTCTGGGTCGACCGGCGGTGTCCACATGAGTGCACTGTGGCCGATCTACGTGGCGATTGCCCTCGTCATGCTTCGACTGGGTTGGCGACGGTTCAGTGCTGGCGACCATGCCGGCTCAGCGTTCTGGGGTCTTCTCGCTGCGTTGTTCGTGGCGGCGGACTGGTTGTCGCCAGCCGTTGTCGGAGCAGGGCTTTTGTTGGTCGGCGTGCTGTCGGCGCTGCCGCAAGGCAAGCTGGAAACGTTCTTCGCCAACGTTCGTGCGATCGAACCAGCCACGACCATCTTGCGTCCGGCGCTGCTGATCCCTTTGCTCACCGTGGCGTTGATGATGGTTGCGAAGACTTTGCGGTGGCAGGGATCGCCTGTGCTGGATGCGACGCAGGCCACCCTCTATGGGTTGGCATGCAGCGTGGTTCTCGTGTGGCTTGCTGCCAGCATCACTTGGCGAGTCTCGCCGCGAATCGGATTCGAGTCCGGTGTCGAAGTGCTGGATCGACTCGGTTGGGCTGCGGTGTTGCCGCTCGCGCTCGCCACACTTGGTGCCGTATTCGCAAAAGCAGGGCTCGGTGTGTTGGTGTCCGATCTGGTGCGGCTCGCCGTGCCGGCGGACTCAGGGTTTCTGCTGGTGGTTGCCTATGCGCTCGGCATGGCCTTGTTCACCATGATCATGGGCAATGCGTTCGCTGCATTCCCCGTCTTGAGTATCGGCATCGCAGTGCCCTTGCTGATTCAGGGGCAGGGATATGCCGCCGCTCCGGTGGTCGCGATTGGCATGCTCTGCGGCTACTGCGGCACCCTGATGACGCCGATGGCCGCCAACTTCAACCTCGTGCCGGCGATCCTGCTCGAGCTCAAGGACCGCAACGCCGTCATCAAGGCGCAAGCGCCCACCGGCGCCGCATTGTTGGTCGTCAACATCCTGCTGATTTACTTCCTGGCCAAGCCTGCATGAAACCGTCGAAGACCCAAAGCGCCATTGCACCCATCCTGATCACCGGTTTCACGCCATTTGGTGGCGAAACGATCAATCCATCCTGGCTCGTGGCCAGTCAGTTCGATGGCCGCGAGTTGCTCGGCGCACGAATTCACGCACGCGAGCTCCCCACGGTATTCGGCCGCGCCGAGACGCAGCTCAGCTACGCCCTCCGCAAGCTTCGTCCAGGGATCGTGCTGATGCTGGGTGAGGCCGGCAACCGATCGCGTATCTCGATCGAACGCGTGGCCATCAATCTTGCCGATGCACGAATTGCCGACAACGAAGGCAAGAAGCCGCGAGACCAGGCACTCGTCAAGAACGGCCCGCCGGCCTATTTCAGCACCTTGCCGGTGCGCGAACTGCACGACGCCCTGCAGGCTGCGGAGATCCCGTCCGAGTGTTCGCTCAGCGCCGGCAGTTTTGTCTGCAACGCCGTGATGTATCGAGCGCTTCATCTGCTCGCCGAGCGCGAAGCCCCATCCCGCGCAGGCTTCATCCACCTGCCGTATCTGCCCGAGCAGGCGGTCAACCATCGTCATGCACCCAGCATGGCGCTGGACGATCAGATTGCGGCGGTCGAGATCATTCTGCGCACCTTGATGGTCTGACGAATGCTGTCTGGCTCTTGACGCTTTTCGACGTGATGGTCGAAACTCGAGAGGCACAACCGTGTGGACGGATCATGTTCGGTCATGGAATGAGTGGCCGTTGACCGGGCGACCGATTCGAATTGGTCGATGTTGCCATGGCAAGAAGTCGCGGAACTGTTGAGGATGCTGAGGAGAAGCCCATGTTCGGCTTGTTCAAGTCAAAAAAGCCACTGGCACGAGCAGACCATCTCATCCTTATCGAACCGCGGCCAATCGCCTTCATGGCCAATTTCGCGTCATTCCTCGGCAAGTTCGATGAAATCTTTGCGCACACACCGCTGGGAATCGTGTTCGTTCGAAGTTCAAGGAGCGGAGAAACGGCCGCAGTGGTCCCCTTTGAGTCGAACTTCTACGACTTGGGCAAGTTCGCGTCCGCATCGGAATTTCGGGATCGCGCAATCAACGACGATCAGCTCATGCCCGACGCGGTCATTCGAATGGCTGACGTTGAAAAGATCCGGAACCGGCTTGGCAATCTTGGAAAGGAAGAGATCTACATTCCGACGCCTTATCCCTTCCTGGGCGGCAGTTGTGCGCCGGAAACCTACGAAAAAGGTGGTCTGTGGCCGTTCATCGGCATCGTCTCCTCGTTCGTATGTGCAAGCGAAGACAACGCCGGGGCGGACGATGAATGACATGTCACATGTCTGGAAGCCCAGTCTTTCGAGAGGGATCGTGATCCGGATGTTTCCTTCCCAGCACCTTGTCTGTGCATCCCAAATGCTTGCTACCCGCCAGACATGCTCCTGCTAGCGGCGGTTTTGGTTTTTGTCACTGGTTTGGCGCACTCATATCTGGGTGAGCGCTACATCCTCATTCGGTTGTTCAGGGGACAGCAGGTGCCGAAGCTGTTCGGCGGCACGGC
>JBEIPT010000487.1:0-2663 GCA_040376895.1 Lysobacteraceae bacterium
ACCGGTGCATGGCCTTGGGTATGCAACCAGCCGGAACCTCGATCACGCAACACAAAAGCCGAAAATTGCGCCGGCAATTCACGGGATGGGCCGAACACAGCCCTCCTAGCCTTCGCGCATGCGCCTTCTTGTTTGGACATTGCTTGTATTGCTTTCTGGCATGAGCCACGGCCAAGGCTTGCCCAAGCCGAGCCCAGCACACGAACGCGGCTGGTTCTACTACCAGCCCTTGCCGCCGCTGGTGCCGCCAGCGAAACCCGATCCAGCCCGCCCCAAGCCCAACGAACCCCAATCGGCCGTGCCGCTCGGTTCGGCGTGGCTGCGGAAGAATCTACCGATCTATCTCGACCGAGCGGTCGACCAACCGACCTTGGCGAACGTCCGTCGCTACCGCTATCTCGAACGACTGGCGATGGATCGGAGCTCCGCCTACAGCGACGCGAGCGCGCGTCTCACCATGCTCGACCCTGTGCTGGATGAACAACAGGTCAGACCACTCACGGCGCTCGCAAAGGCCACGCACCACGCCGAGATGAACCGAGATCGGCAACGTCTGCTCTCAGGAATCTCCGAACAGGCCGGGCTCTGGTTCTTCTTCCGGTCCAATTGTCCTTATTGCCATGCACAGGTGCCGGCGTTGTTGAGCCTTGCACGAGTGCATGGGTTCAGCATCCTGCCCATATCGATTGACCAGAAGCCGATGCCTGGTGAGGGGTTGCCTCGATTCGTTGCGGACAACGGTCAAGCCTCGAAACTGGGTGTTCAGGTGACGCCGACTCTGTTCCTTGTTCACCGTGATGGGCGTGTGCTGCCCTTGGCCACCGGCCTACAGACAATGGACCAGATCGAGTTTCGGATCACCGAACTCGGCCACGCGATGGGATGGATCAGCGATGCCGACTTCGCGGCGATTCAGCCACTGCAGAACACCCTGCTGGACGACGTCGCTGCCGGCCTCGGCAACGGCGCCGAACCCGACCAACTGATCGACCAGCTGATCCGCCGTGGCGCCGGCCGTCTGGGTGTCGGTACGCCGATCCAAATTCCCGAAGCGGAGATGCCATGAAGGTTCGTCTTGTCTTGATCGTTTTGCTCGTGGCCATGTTGCAGATTGGCTCCAGGGATGCCTGCGCTCAGGGTATGGAGACCCAACTCGAAACCACGTTCCATTCCATGTCGAACCAGACGAATCCCCAGTTCATCAATGAAGGCCGACCTACGGCATCACTCGGTTCCTTCAACTTCCGCACACCGGTGATACGTCCACAACTGCTGCAGTTCGACCCCCCGCGATTCAGCGGTGGCTGTGGCGGCATCGATCTGTACGGGGGTTCCTTTTCATACATCAGCAAGGAAGAACTGCAGGGGCTGATGCGTCAGATCGCAGCCAACGCGAAGAGTTATGCCTTCAACCTCGCGCTCGGCGCCGTCTGCAACAAGTGCCTCCAAGTCATGGAAGGGCTTCAGGACAAAGTTCAGAAGATCAACCAGATGATGAAGAGCTCGTGCGACATGGCGCAAGCCGTGGTCAACAGTGCCGCCGATCCACTGGTCGCCCAGATGAGCGGCTCGTTCCAGCAAGGCGCACAAGCGGCGCGTCAAGGCGGTACGGTCAGCGATCTGTGGGCTTCGATGAACCAGGGTTGGGGCAAAGAGTCTCCCGAAGCTGCACTCGCACGAGAGCGACCGGATGAGTTTGCGCGGATCGAACCCGGCAACATCGTTTGGCGTCTGCTGAAGGAACGTGGCGTCGGCCAGTGGTTCGATGCCTCCGATGAGGCACTGTTGATCGACATCCAGAGTTTTCTCGGCACGGTGATTGTCTGCGCACCGAATGACACAAGCGCATGTGCTGACAGCGCCACCGAGCCTGAGGATCGTCCTGGTCAAACCCGGGTCCGCAGAATTCCCGCAGTGCTTGAACTGGATGATCTGGTTCATGGTGACTCGAATGGTCGGCGGACCGTCTCGCTCATTCATTGTGACGACACCAGTACCTGCCTTCGCGCGCGAATCGGCGAGTCGCTGATCCAGAGGCTCGGTCTTCGACAACGGATCCTCAACACGCTGATCGGCAATCCAGACCAGGCTGTCCTGGGTTATGTCCAACGTGCCCGACTCGCGCAGGCAGATGGCACACCCTCCGAGCTGGCTTTGCGGAGTAATGCGCCAAGTCAATTTGGCGTTCTGGATCAGGCAATCGACATCAATGAGCACACAGCTATCGCGGTAGCTGAAGTACTGGCCGAAAGTATGGCTGTCGAGATGGTTGAGGCGGTCCTCCGTGCAGTACTCGACGCGTTAAGGCAGGGGGCTTCACAACTCGGTGCTGCCGAATCGGCACAGCTGCTTCGGTTGACGGAGGAAGCAACCCGGCGGTTGCAGAGTCAGCGCGGCTCGATCGATGCCCGAATGGCAGCGCGCGCCCGCACTCTGGAAGGCCTGGGACTGACCATGCGTTTATCGCCCACACCGGATCTGCGCTCCGGCCCCATCGCGGCACCGGGACCTTGAATCATGGAGACCTGGCTGGTGGATAGCGACAACCTGTGGACGATCTACTCGATCGGCGCACCAAACTTCATGCATAAGGTATTCACCGCCATCGCGATGCTCGGCGAAGGCGGCACGTTGATGCGCATGGGCCAGATCGGATTCACCGT
>JBEIPT010000124.1:0-9363 GCA_040376895.1 Lysobacteraceae bacterium
AAAAAGCTCGCAATGACAGCCAAACCCTCGGGCTCGCGATGACAGGCAAACCCTCGGGCTCGCGATGACAGGCATACCTTGGAGCTCGCTATGGCAGCGCGGTTGCTGCTCATCCCAAGCGTCACGCACCAACTCGGTCAACACACCGAAATTTCGTGAACGCCATCCGAGATCTGTTTGTGGTCGATCGCCGGGCCGCCGAATCGACTGAGCGTGTCGAGGTTGGTCAGGGTATGACTGCTCGGTTCACCGCAGCGATATCCGCCCTGCCCGGCAAGCCACAGCGGCAGCAACATCTGGTCCGCGAGATACTCACCGGCCACGGCGGTGCTGGACAAATACGCATCCAGTTCCGCACATGCACGTTCGGCGACCTGCTCGGCCGCCACGCGGCGTTCGCCATGGACCGTGACCAGTTCACACACATGCTCGAACTCGGCCCACACGCTCAATACGTTTCCCGGACCCGTGCGGTGTCCCAGGTCCCGATGCCTGACCTGTTCGCGCCGCAAACGAAAGTGGTCCGCGACCGCCGTGATCTCGCGTAAACCGACATGTTCGGGCACGGCGGCCAGCAGGGCTTCGGCACCAATCCCTCGCAGCTTACCGCGGTCATGCAACACGACCGGCTGAAGTTTCGACGGCCGAACCTTGAGCACGACCTGGCCTCCGCCAGCGGGAAACAAGCCCTCACGCTCGACCAGAAGCTCCACGTCCGCGCCGATCCGCCGCAATTGCGGCACGAACACACGATTCAGGAAACAACTGCTCGGCGCCATCATGTTATGGGTGCCGCCTTCGATCGTGATCCGGCTGTCGCCTTGGGCAGCCAGCAACATCGGCAACACGGTCTGTACCACCAGCATCGTGCTGCCGGCCGTGCCGATCTTGAAGTGATGCGCACCGGCCACGAGTGTTTTGGGGATAAACAGCAGTTCACTCGACTGCAGTTCGGCGCCAGTCACGTCGGCGGCGGAAATTTGCGCGGCAGCCTGCACACACGTCAGGTGCTGCCGCATCAATCCCGGTTTGGCACGATTCGCACGAATGCGCCGCAACCGGAACGGTCGCCCGGTGATCACCGACAGGCTGAGCGCCGACCGCAGGATCTGCCCGCCGCCTTCGCCGATGCCGCCGTCCAATTCAATACATTCCTGGTCCATGACCTGATTCCATTTTTCGAGATTGGGCGGGGCAATCATTCGATCACCACCGCCCATGTTGCATGGGTCTGCTCAACCCTTGACACAAACCACCTGGCGCAAGGTGTGCATGATTTCGACCAGATCCGACTGCGCCGCCATGACCTGTTCGATCGGCTTGTACGCCGCGGGTGATTCGTCGATCACCGACTCGTCCTTGCGGCATTCCACGTGTTTCGTCGCTTCCTTGTGCGCGGCCAGCGTGATCATCTGCTTGGCACGTGTCCGGCTCATGACCCGACCCGCGCCATGCGAACACGAACACAGGGCTTCGGCATTGCCGAGTCCGCGCACGATGAAACTCTTCGCACCCATCGAGCCCGGAATGATGCCGAACTGACCCTTCTGGGCGCTCACGGCCCCCTTGCGGGTCACGAACAGGCTCTCGCCATAGTGCGTTTCCTTCTGCACGTAGTTGTGATGACAGTTCACCGCCTCTTCGGTCAGCTGGAACTTCTTGCCGATCGCCGGACCGAGCACAGCCAGGGTGTTCTTCATCATGATCGCGCGATTCTCCCGTGCGAACCGCTGCGCCCAATCGACTGCGAATACGTAGTCGCTGAAATGCGGCGAACCTTCCTGAAAATAGGCGAGGTCTCGATGCGGCAGATTGGCGATGTGGTTGCGCATGTCGGCCTGCGCGAGCTCGATGAAGTGGGTGCCAATGGCATTCCCCACCCCACGCGAACCCGAGTGCAGCATCACCCACACCTGATCGGTTTCATCGAGGCACAGTTCGACGAAGTGATTGCCCGTGCCGAGCGTACCCAAATGATTCAGGTTGTTCGTGTTCTTCAGGCGCGGATGCAAGGCACACAGTCGCTTGAAGTCCTCGTGCAATCCGGACCAGGCTTGCTCCGCAGTTTTCGGCGGATCATTCCATGCGCCCTTGTCGCGACCACCGCGGGTCGTGGTGCGCCCATGAGGCACGGCCTTTTCGATGGCCGACCGGACGCCAGCCAGATTGTCGGGCAGATCGGACGCAGTCAACGAGGTACGCGCCGCGATCATGCCGCAGCCGATATCCACGCCGACTGCAGCCGGGATGATCGCATTGCGGGTCGGCACAACCGAACCCACGGTGGCACCAATGCCCACGTGTACGTCCGGCATCGCCGCCACATGCGGCCACACCACCGGCAGCCGCGACAACTGCTGCAACTGGCGGATCGCCTCGTCTTCCACGGGCACACCGCGTGTCCACATTTTGACCGGGACACCGCCGTGTTCCTTCATTTCCTGATACGAACTCATGACGTTCTCCAAAACTCTGGGATGGAATAGTGATTCATTCATGCCCGATCGATGGCCCTCTGCCATCGACCCATCCACGCCGCGCGCCAATCCCGGGCGTGGTGGAGGTCATCACCCGGGTCAATTGCTGGACGAACCAAATCACTGCGTGATCGATTCGGGGACGCGGCTTGCCGCAACCACGGGGTAGCCATATCAAGTCCCGTGCCAACAGCTCACTTTATTCATAGATCATTGATTTATAATACCTTTTGGCGAATACGCGGAAATTTTCGGCAACCCACGCCACTGTCTTTGAGATACCATTGGATCGCTTTTTATCCTTGTGGATACGTCATGAAACGCAAAGTGGTGATCGGTTTCCTCGGCACACAACTCGACATGGGCTCCGGCCCGGGGCGCTGGGAGAAGTGGCGACCCACGGTTTGCCTCGGCCAACAGGAAGAGTTCAGCGCCGACCGGATCGACCTGCTGGTCGACAGCCGTCGGTTCAAGGGACTCACCAAGACTGTCGTGGATGACCTCCGTCAAGTCAGCCCGGCGACCCAGGTCGTCATCCACGACACCTACCTGGCCGATCCCTGGGATTTCGGGCGCGTGTACGCGTCCCTGTTCGACTTTGCGCGGCAGTATTCCTTCGATACCGAACAGGAGGACTACTTCGTCCACATTTCGACAGGCACGCACGTCGCACAGATCTGCTGGTTCCTGCTGGCTGAATCTCGATTCGTTCCGGCCAAGTTGCTGCAGACCTCACCACCACCCAAACAACGTCGCGACACCACTGGCAGCGTATCCGTGATCGATCTCGACCTGGCGCGTTACGACCAGATCGCCCAACGATTCTCGAATGCAGCACTGGCTACCACCGAGTTCCTGAAGAGCGGCATCAACACCCAAAGCGCCGCATTCAACCGCATGATCGACCAGATCGAACGTGTGGCCATGCGCTCACGGTCGCCGATCCTGCTGATGGGACCAACTGGCGCCGGCAAGAGCCAACTGGCGCGCAACATTTTCGAATTGAAGAAGCAACGGCAGGACCTCAAAGGTCGTTTCGTCGAAGTGAACTGCGCGACGCTTCGGGGTGATGGCGCCGGAAGCGCCTTGTTCGGTCACGTGCGCGGCGCATTCACCGGCGCGCAGAACGATCGTGTGGGCCTTCTCAAAAGCGCCGACGGCGGCATGTTGTTTCTGGATGAGATCGGCGAACTCGGGCTCGACGAACAAGCCATGCTGTTGCGTGCAATCGAAGACAAACGGTTCCCGCCGCTCGGTGGCGACCGGGAAACGCAGAGCGATTTCCAGCTCATCGCCGGCACCAATCGGGATCTCTCCGAAGCCTCGCGGGACGGCCGGTTCCGCGACGATCTGTTCGCCAGGCTGAATCTGTGGACATTCCACCTGCCGGGCTTGAAAGAGCGCGCCGAGGACATCGAGCCCAACCTCGACTTCGAACTTGATCGCCATGCCCGCATCAACCATGAGCGTGTCCGCTTCAATCTGGAAGCACGAAACCGGTTCCTTCGGTTCGCCACCAGCGCCGAAGCGCTCTGGCCCGGCAATTTTCGTGATCTCGGTGCGTCCATCACGCGAATGGCGACCCTGTCGGATGCGGGCCGGATCACGGTTGCGGTCGTCGATGAAGAAATCGCCAGACTTCGGCGTGCCTGGGGGGATGGTTTTCGGCCTTCCACGGGCCACGACGTCGACCTGCCCAAGCTGCTGGGGGCCGCGACCGAAACACTCGACCGCTTCGATGCCGTGCAGCTGACGGAGGTCGTGCGCGTCTGCCGACAAAGCCGAACGCTGAGTGAGGCCGGACGTATCCTGTTCCAGGCCAGCCGCGAGATCAAACGATCGAGCAACGACGCCGACCGATTGCGCAAATATCTGGCGCGCTTCGGTTTGAGTTTCGAGCGACTTGGCGCGTGATCAGTCGACCGGCAGAGTGAACCCGTGGTCAAGTAGCCACTGTCGTGAATACAGGGTATCGGCATACCGATCGCCCTCGTCGCACAACAGGGTGACGATCGACCCGCCGACCCCGGCAGTTCGCATCCTGTCGGCAAGCCGCAGGCAGGCCACCCAGTTGCTGCCCGAGGACCCGCCCCATCGTCGATGCAGAATCCGCTGCAGCCCATGAATGGCGACAATCGAATCGGCATCGTCGACTTCCTCGACAAGATCCACCACATCGAACATGAACCCCGGCTCCACACTCGGCCGAGCGATCCCTTCGATGATGCTCGGCCGCGAGTGCCGCACCTGACGATCTCCGGTACGAAAACCTTCGGCAAATGCCCCGCCAGTGGGCTCGGCAACACACAACCGCGTCTCCAATCGGCGGTAACGCAAGTAGCGACCAATCGTTGCCGACGTGCCACCAGTGCCGGCGCCACAGACGATCCACGTGGGCACCGGGTCGGGTTCGAGTGCCATCTGGCGAAGGATGGACTCGGCGATGTTGTTGTTGCCGCGCCAGTCGGTGGCTCGCTCGGCGAGCCCGAACTGATCCAGGTAACAGGCCTGTTCGCGATTGGCCCATGTTGCAGCGAATGCCGCGGTGTCGTCGCCGGCAGGCAACAACACGCACTCGCCACCCAGTTGTCGGATTGCGGTGATCTTCGCGCACGCCGTGTTTTCCGGCATGACCGCAACAAACCTCAGGCCAAGCAAACGCGCGAACCACGCTTCGGAAATTGCCGTACTGCCCGAGGATGCATCCACCACCGACTGCCCTTCATGCAAGCGTCCGTTGCACAACGCATACAGGAACAACGAACGGGCCAGCCGATGTTTGAGACTTCCGGTCGGGTGTGCCGCCTCATCCTTCAAGTAAAAGCGGATCCCGGGGAAATCCGGCAGATCCAGCCGCAGCAGATGCGTGTCGGCGGAGCGCGAGGCCTCTTGCTCCAGGGCAGCCAAGGACGCATGCAGCCAAGTGCGTGACGTTTCGGGAGATCGGTTCATGGTGGCGATCCTGGCGCCCGGACACCACCACCGTGTTGATCTCGATCAGTTTTCGGCGTCACCCGCACGTTCATCGGCAGGCAGCGGTCGCCGCCACAACCACCAGCCGACACCGGTCATGAACACACATGCCACGACCACCATCCACCATTTGGGTGCTGTCGCCGCGATCACGAACGCACACAGCACCATACTGAACCACGCTGCACGCTTGGCGCGGAGGCTGACCGCTCCCTCGCGCTGCCAGTCGATGATCATCGGACCGAACACACGGTGCGCCCGCAACCACGTATGCAGGCGGGGCGAGCCGCGAGCCGCCGCAAACGCCGCCAGCAGCACGAAGGGCGTAGTGGGCAATCCGGGCAGCACAATGCCGATCACGCCAAGCGCCAACGAAGTGATGGCCAGACCAAGCCAGAACCAGCGCATCATGGTGCCGCCTGCGCCGGCCAATGTCGGCAGGGCACAGCCACCCCCGGGCGGCGCAGGCGCAGCGGGGCGAGGTCGTCGATCAATGGGTCGGCCCAGCTCATGGCTACAGAATATCAGGCCGAAAATCGCCGGCAGTAACGGAACTTCCGGCCGGAATGGCGGTCTGTGGCCGGCTGTGATGGCCATGGCCTTGCAAGTGTTTGATTCAACAGGAACCGCCGACAGATTGCCGGCATTCATGCAAGGCAGCTAGTATATGCGGCTGTTTGCCAGCCCACTCCCGGGCGGCAATTGTTCAATTTTCATTGGAGAGTTTGGATGAACTTCGGATTGCGCGCTGCCGTTCTGGCGGCCTTGCTGGTGGGCGGTGCCAATGCCCAGGACACGACGTCCGAGAAAGGCAAGCTGAGTTATGCCATCGGCTATGAAATCGGCAACGATTTCGTCGAGAAGAAAATGGACATCGACCTGAACACGGTCATCCGCGCCATCCAGGACGGTTACGCCAAGAAAGCTCCGGCCGTTGCCCAGGAACAGATGGCCGAAGCGCTCGACAAAATGAAAGAGCGCCTCTACAACGAAGCCAAGGCCAAGTACGACCAACTGGCACGCGACAACAAGGCGGCCAGCGACTCGTTCATGGCGGCCAACAAGCTGAAGAAGGGCATTGTCGCCCTGCCGTCGGGCATCCAGTACCGCGTGATCGAAGAAGGCACCGGCAAGCGTCCGCTGAAGACCAGCGAAGTCACGGTGCATTACCGTGGTTCGTTGTCGACCGGCCTGGAATTCGACAGCTCGTTCGCGCGTGGTACGCCGGCCAAGTTCAAGGTCGACCAGGTGCTGAAGGGTTGGCAGGAAGTCATGCCGATGATGAAGGTTGGCGACCACTGGCAGATCTTCCTGCCGGCCGACCAGGCCTACGGCATGCGCGGTAATGGCCCGATCGGCCCGAACCAGGCGCTGGTGTTCGAAATCAAGCTGATCGACGTCAAGTAAGCGTCGGCTGTTTGCCATACGAAAGCCAAGACCGATGCGGGCAGCTGCATCGGTCTTTTTGTTGAGCCAAGGATTCCATGAGCACACTCTGGCAAAGCCAGCCACGCCCGATCATCACGCCCTGCATCGGCGTGTGTGTGCTCGACCAGCAGAATGTCTGCGAGGGCTGCCTGCGACTGTCCGACGAAATTGCGCGCTGGAGCATCATGTCGGATGCCGAGCGTCTGCACATCATGAATACCGTGTTGCCCGAACGGGAGGCACGCCGCAATGAACTTTGACCGTATCCGCAACGCGCTGCATGCGCTTGATGATCCACCGTCCGGTACGGCCTGGAATCGTGCCGATCTGGCCGACCTGCTGGTCGACGAAGCCGAACTCATACCAGCCGCGGTGCTCGTGCCGATCATCGATCGTGACGGCGTGTTGACGGTGTTGCTGACGGAACGCGACGAAAACCTCGCCAACCACGGCGGTCAGGTCAGTTTTCCCGGTGGTCGCGTCGATGCGCGCGATGCTTCGACACTTGCCGCCGCCTTGCGCGAGCTCGAAGAGGAAGTGGGGATCGGCGCCGAGTTCGTCGAACCACTCGGGTTCCTGGACGTCTATGACACGATCACACGATTCCGCGTCACGCCCGTCGTGGCTCGACTGAAGCCGGGTTTCCAGGTCACGCCACAGGCAGGCGAAGTGGCCGATGTCTTTGAAGCGCCACTCGCGCTGTTCCTCGATCCGTCCGCGCTGAATCTGCGCGAAATCGAGTTTCGCGGCCGCATGCGCCACATTCACGAATTCGATGTCGAGGGACGCCGCGTCTGGGGCGCTACTGCTTCGATGCTGCTCAACTTCAAGAAGCGATTGGACCTCTGGTCATGAGCACCCTGCCAGCCCTGAACGGCCCGTTGATCGATGTCGACACCCTGCGAAGCGCACTCGGTCAGACCGACCTGCTGCTGGTTGATTGTCGTAGTGACCTGACGGACGTTGAAGCCGGCCGCAACGCCTGGCTTGCGGGGCACATTGCCGGCGCCGTGTTCGCCGATCTGAATCGGGATTTGTCGGACCTGACGAAGACTCAGCGCGGCCGGCATCCTTTGCCGGAACCGTCGCGTTTCGCCGAAACGCTGTCGCGCCTGGGATACCGGCGAGAGCAGCTTGTGGTCGCTTACGATCAGGCGAATGGTGCCTATGCATCACGACTCTGGTGGATGCTGCGCTGGTTCGGCCACGACCGCGTTGCCGTGCTCGATGGCGGGTTTGCTGCGGCCAAGGCCGCAGGCTTGCCGATCGAATCGGGTGCCGTCGATGTCGCGCCGACACCGGTGCCGACCGTATCCGGCGACGACCGACTGCTTGTCGATTTTGCGGAGCTCGATGCCGCACGCCAACAGCCGGAACGGTTGTTGATCGACGCCCGTGGCGCAGAACGCTATCGCGGCGATGTCGAGCCATTGGACCCGGTCGCAGGCCACATTCCCGGCGCCATCAATCGCCCGTTCACGCTCAATCTGGAAAGTGACCAGCGATTCAAATCAGCAGCGGATCTGCGCGCCGCGTTTCTGCCACTGCTGGGCAACCGCGCTCCGGATCAGGTCATTCATCAGTGTGGTTCGGGCGTAACGGCCTGCCACAACCTGCTGGCCATGGAAGTCGCCGGCTTACCGGGCTCCCGCTTGTTTGCACCGTCGTGGAGTGGCTGGATCGCCGACCGCAGTCGGCCGGTCGCACGCGGCGACCACTGACAGACGCGAAGTGTCGTGTGGCCGCGCCGATGCGGCCGGTACCATCAACCGACAGCGAGTTTCCCCGCGGCAATCAGCAATACTGCCGCCAGAACCCGACGAAGATGCGGAATCCGCAAGCGCCGGGTACCGAGTTCCGTGCCGATCAAGGCACCCAGCAATACCGCCAACAACCACCACGGCGTCGCCGGCGACCACTGCGCAGTGGCCCAGACACCAGCAAGTCCCGCAATCGAATTGACGAGCACGAATCCTGCGGAAAGCCCGCTCGCGGCGCGTGTGCTGCTCCAGTGAAACAGCAACACCAATGGGCTCAGGAAAATCGCGCCGCCGGTGCCGCTCAATCCGGCGACCACACCGATGGCCGCCCCGACGATCAATGCCAACCACACTGGCGGCACACGCACTTCCGCGTCTGCTATCGGAGCCCGTTCGGCACTGCGCCACAATTCGATGGCACTGAGCAACAACACCACCGCCAGAGCCTGCTTGATCAGATGCGCATCGATCTGCCATTGCGCCGCAAGATAGGCGCAAGGCGCCGAAGCCAACACGAACGGCAGCAATCGTTGCCATGGCAACAAGCCCGCGCGGGCATAACGGACTACTCCGATACTGGCGACCAGAACATTGAGCAACAGTGCAGTGGGCCGCAAGGTCGCGGGCGCAACCGCCGCCAACGCCATCACCGCGATGTAACCGGACGCTCCGGCATGCCCGACCGATGCATACAGCACCGCCACCACCAAGAACGCCAGCGCCAG
>JBEIPT010000290.1:0-5006 GCA_040376895.1 Lysobacteraceae bacterium
GGCGCCAAGATGTGGATCACGAACGGCAACCTCGCCGACATCGCGATTGTCTGGGCGATGACCGAAGACGGTATCCAGGGCTTCATCGTGGAGAAGGACTTCCCGGGCTTCAAGGCACAGGAAGTACATCGCAAGATGAGCCTGCGCGCGTCGGTCACGTCGGGTCTGTTCTTCGACAACGTGCGCGTGCCGGAAGCGAATCGCCTGCCGAACGTGCGTGGCCTGAAGGGTCCGCTGGGCTGCCTCACGCAAGCCCGTTTCGGCATCACCTGGGGGCCGATCGGCGCTGCCATCGCCTGCCTGCAGGAAGCCACCGAATACTCGAAGACGCGAATCCTGTTCAACCGCCCGATCGCGGCCACGCAGGCCGTGCAATTGAAGCTCGCCGACATGGCCCGCCGGATCACGCTGGCGCAGTTGCTGTCGCTGCAGCTCGGCCGCCTGAAAGACGCCGGCAACATGCAGCCGACGCAGGTCTCACTCGCGAAGTGGAACAATGTGCGCATGGCGCTCGACATCGCCCGCGAAGCCCGCGACATCCTCGGCGGTGCCGGCATCACGACCGAATACTGCCCGATCCGCCACGCATTGAACCTCGAATCGGTCATCACCTACGAAGGCACCGAAACCGTGCATCAGCTCGTGGTCGGCCGCGAGCTCACCGGCATCAACGCGTTCTGACATTCGCGGGCGCCTGGAAGGCTGGGCTGGGCACTGCGAAGCCCAGCCCGGCTTGCGACATCACCTCAGGACACCCGGTGTGGGGATGTGCTGCCAACGCAGGTCTCGGCTTCGAATCCTGAGGCAAGAAGCCGGGCTTCCTTCGTCAGTACAGCCCGAACACCCAACGAAGCCTATTCAAACAACGCGCGCACATGCGCCCGCGTGCATTCGTACAACGCGGTGAGGCTGTACCCACCCTCCAGCATCGACAGCATGCGTCCTTTCACGGATGGCAGTGCCAGCAACTCGCGAGTGATCCAGGCGTAGTCTTCGGCGACCAGATTGAGGTTCGCGAGTGGATCGAGACGGTGGCCGTCGAAGCCTGCGGAGACGAGGATCAGTTCCGGCTGGAACGCACGCAGCGCGGGCAGGGCACGTTCGCGGTACATCTCGCGGAAGTGCATGGAGCCTGTACCGGGCGGCAATTCGATGTTGACGACGTTGCCGACGCCTTCCTCGCTGTTTCGGCCCGTGCCGGGATAAAGCGGCGATTGGTGCGAGGACACGTACATCACGCGTGATTCGGTCGCGAAGATATCCTGCGTGCCGTTGCCGTGGTGGACATCGAAGTCGACGATGGCGAGACGCTGGATGCCACGTGCCAGCGCAGCGCGCGCGGCGACGGCTATGTTGTTGAACAGGCAGAAGCCCATCGCTTCGCGGCGGGTGGCGTGGTGGCCAGGAGGCCGAACCGCTGCGAATACCCGCTGGAAGCGACCATTGAGCAAGGCGTCGATACCGGCGACACCGGCACCGGCAGCCAGTTCGGCTGCCCGCAATGAACCAGCGGACATGACGGTGTCGGCATCCACACGGGCCAGACCCGAAGCTGGTGCCGTGGCATAAACGCGGGCGATCATTGCCGGGTCATGCGTGGCATCGAGCAGCGCTCGGGAAATCGGCTGAGGTTGCTCGCGCGGGATATCGCGGAATTCAGGTTCGGACAAAGCTTGCCAAACTGCCTGAAGGCGGGCAGGCGCCTCCGGATGAGCAGGCCCGGGCTCGTGCCCGAGCAGGTCGGGATGCGTGATGATCAGCCCGGCGGTCACGATGCGCTAACGCTTGCGCCGTTCGTGACGCCACAGAACTTCGCCATGGCCACTGCTGCGAGCCAGCACGCGGGCCAGTACGAACAGCAAATCGGACAGGCGATTCAGATAACGAACGGTTTCCGGTCGAACGGCGTCGTGGTGCGACAAGGTCACCACTTCGCGTTCGGCGCGGCGTGCGATCGTGCGCGCCAGATGGCAGTGCGCAGCAGCCGAACCTCCGCCTGGCAGAATGAAGTCTTTCAGCGCCGGCAGGTCGGCGTTGAAACCATCGAGGCGTTGTTCAAGCCGCGTGATGTCCGCATCACTGACCATCGTCGAGCCGGGAATACACAACTCGCCGCCGAGATCGAACAGCTCATGCTGGATCTCGGTCAGACAGTCATGCACTTCGGCAGACAGATCATGTGCCAGCACGATGCCGATGGCGCTGTTGAGTTCGTCGACGGTGCCGTAGGCCGTGACGCGTGCGGAGTCTTTCGACACCCGCGTGCCGTCACCGAGGCCGGTGCTGCCGTCATCCCCTGTACGCGTGTAGATGCGGGTGAGGCGATTGCCCATGCCTCAGGCCGACTGTGCGGACAAGGACGGGAACCGCTGACGCAGCAGTGCGAAGCCACCAAACAGCACCGTGCTGTAGAACAAGGCACCGGCGAGCTGGTTGTCGAGGAACGGAATGCCGGCAACGTAACAGGCAATAAGTCCTGCCCCCGTCATCGGATACATGCTGCCTTCGAACCAGACAAAACCGTTCGTGACGAAGAAAAACGCGAGCACACCGATGACCGAGGCACCGAGTACCTTGCCAGCCTTCGGGTTCGTGCCGAGCAACATGCCGAACAGGGTGATCAGCACGATCATTCCGTACACCACCGGCATGCCGGAGTGAAATCCGAGGAACCAGTCGGACAACAACATTGCCGCGATCGGAACCAGCAGCGCCAGACTGCGGCGCGCGAACATGGCGCCGGAGAACAGGGCCAGTGCTTCGATCGGACTGAAGTTCATCGGGTGTGGCAACAGGCGCGACAGGGCGGCAGCAACCACCAGGCCAACCAGGACCCAAAGACGGGGTGACACGGATTTTTCAAACGACATGGGCAATTCCACGGCAAACGGGCAGACGCCCATTCTATGGGTGACGCCCCCGGAAACCAAATGCTTTGCGATTTGATCGGACGCGAGGTCGTTCACGCCGTCAAGGTTAGAATTGGCCCATGAATGAATCGGTAGACGTGGTCATCACAGGTTCCGGGTTGGTCGGTGCGAGCCTGGCCATTGCCTTGGCGGGCAGTGGCCGCAAGGTCCTGCAGATCGAAGCGAGCCCCGAACAGACGCTCGTTGAGCGTTGGGACGAGCGGCATTTTGTGCTGGCCGAGGCCAGTCGGCTGTCTCTGGAACGGATTGGCGTCTGGCCACGCATTGCCGTGAAGACGCCGATCACGCGAATCCTCGGTCATCGCGCCGGTGAATTCGGGCGACTCGAATTTCGCGCGGAGCAATATCAGGTGCCGGCACTGGGCTACACGGTACCGGCCTCCCGCTTGCACTCGGCGCTGAGGGATGGTCTGGCAGCTGCTTCCGGGTTGGAACGCTGGCAGCCGGCCCGGGTTGTCGGCATGCGCCAATTGGCCGACGGTGTGGTGCTGGATGTCGAGCGGGACGGGGGCATTTCGTCCGTTCACACTGCGCTGGTTGTTGCTGCCGACGGCGCACAGTCCAGTCTTCGAACACTGGCCGGAATCGGGGCACAAACAACCGACTACAGGCAGACCGCTGTGGTCGCGGCCTTGCGCCCGGTCCAGGCTGAACCTGGGCTCGCCTATGAGCGCCTCACGGCCAGTGGGCCCTTGGCCATCTTGCCGGTCGATGCCCAGCGGTTGGGTTTGATCTACACCCTGCCGGCCGATGAAGCGCCGATCGTGCAGCAGCTCGGTGATGCCGAGTTCCTCGCACGCTTGCGGCTCGATCTGCGGGATCGGCTTGGCCGCATGACCGGTGTCGGGGCCCGCCAACTGTGGCCGCTCAAGCTGACCCTCGCAGATCGACTCATCGGCGATCGTCTGGTGCTGATTGGCAATGCCGCGCAATCGATTCATCCTCTGGGTGCGCAAGGCTTCAACCTGGGGCTCAGGGATGCGATGGCACTTGCTGGAATACTCACCGAGGACAGCGACGATGCCGGTGCCACTGCGCGACTTGAGCGATATGCCGCTGAACGGTCACGCGATCGCGAAGAAACCGTGCGCCTCAGTCATGGTCTGGTGCGTATGACGGCGTCGGATGCACCAGCGCATCAATTGCTGCGTTTTGCGGCGATGACCGCGCTGACCCATGTGCCGGCCTTGCGGCAACGGCTGGCGCTCGGCGCGATGGGGTTTCGATGAGCGCCGTCGCGTCGCGGATCCGCACGGACGTATTGATCAGCGGTGGTGGCATCGCTGGGTGTGTGCTCGGGCTGTTGTTGATCGACGCTGGTTTTGCGGTGACTTTGGTCGAATCGCGTTTGCCGCCCGAGACCTCGCCCGAATTGGATCTGCGCGTCGTGGCCCTGTCGCCGGCAGCGATCCGCCTGTTGACGCGAGTTGGGGTGTGGCCGCTGCCGTCCGGCAAGGCGGTTCCGTATCCGCAGATGGAAGTCACCGGCAGTGCGCGGCCGTCATCACTGACCTTCACGGCGCGTGAGATCGCCTCGACCGAACTGGGCTTCATTGTCGAAATGCGGGCCTTGCACGACGCCTTGTTTCGGCGTGTGAGGGAAAGTGCGACCGTGATCTCGCCCGATCGGATCGACTCGTTGCGTCTGTTGCCGGATGGCATCGAACTCGCGCTGGCCGCAGGTGGGATCCAAAGAGCAAGATTGCTGGTGATTGCCGAAGGCGAACATTCCGCGCTGCGTGAACAACTCGGCATTCGTACGCATGGCCGCGACTATGAAAGTTCCGGTGTCGTCTGTCATCTGCGTACTGAACAACCGAACCCAGGTATTGCGTTCCAGCGGTTCGGACCCGGCGGCCCTCTGGCGTTCCTGCCCTTGGTGGACGGCCGCTCGAGCCTCGTCTGGACACGACCCGCCAGCGAAGTCCCGGGTTTGCTGGCGCTGGATGATTCAGCATTCGCAGAACGATTGGATCACGCGAGTGGCCGACGATTCGGGCGCGTGCTCGAAGTGTCGACGCGTCAGGCGTTCCCGCTGCGCCTGGCCTTGGCCGATTCGGTCATCGCGTCACGAAC
>JBEIPT010000548.1:0-2203 GCA_040376895.1 Lysobacteraceae bacterium
ACGCTGACCACCCAGATGAAGTCGGTCGGTGAAGTGATGGCGATTGGCCGCTCGTTCCAGGAATCGGTGCAGAAAGCACTGCGCGGTCTGGAAGTCGGCGCACACGGCTTTGATCCGAAAGTAAATCTGGCCGAGCCGGAAGCGCTCGATGAGATCCGCCAGCGTCTGTAAGTGCCGGGTCCGGATCGGATCTGGTATATCGGCGACGCCTTCCGCGCCGGCTGGACCCTGGATCAGGTGTTCAAGCTGACCCATATCGATCCGTGGTTCCTGGTCCAGATCGAAGAGTTGATGAAGCTCGAGGCCGAGTTCGCCACGCGCGCGCTGTCGACCGTGACCAAGGAAGAAATGTTCGAGCTGAAGCGCAAGGGCTTCTCGGATATTCGCCTCGCCCAGCTATTCGGCGTTACCGAAACCGAGTTGCGCAGACTGCGCCACAAGCTGAATGTTCGCCCGACCTACAAGCGGGTCGACACCTGCGCCGCCGAATTCGCCACCTCGACTGCTTACATGTACTCGACTTACGAAGAAGAGTGCGAAGCCGAGCCGAGCAACCGCGACAAGATCATGGTGCTCGGTGGTGGTCCGAACCGGATCGGTCAGGGCATCGAGTTCGACTATTGCTGCGTGCACGCGGCACTGGCGATGCGCGAAGACGGTTACGAGACCATCATGGTCAACTGTAATCCGGAAACTGTATCGACCGATTACGACACCTCCGACCGGCTGTACTTCGAGCCGGTAACCTTGGAAGACGTGCTCGAAATCGTCGACAAGGAAAAGCCGAAAGGCGTGATCGTGCAGTTCGGTGGCCAGACGCCGCTGAAACTGGCACGCGCACTGGAAGCGAACGGCGTGCCGATCATCGGCACTTCGCCGGATGCGATTGACCGCGCCGAAGATCGCGAGCGTTTCCAGCAGGCGATTGAACGGCTTGGACTGCACCAGCCGCCGAACCGTACTGCGCGGACAATGGAGGAAGGTGTCCGGCTGGCCGATGAAATCGGTTATCCGTTGGTGGTGCGCCCTTCTTATGTGCTCGGTGGCCGGGCGATGGAAATCGTCTACAACGCCGACGAGTTGCGCCGCTACATGACCCACGCGGTCAAGGTATCGAACGATTCGCCAGTGCTGCTCGATCGCTTCCTCGATGATGCCATCGAAGTTGACGTCGATTGCATTTACGACGGCGAAGACATGCTGGTCGGCGGCATCATGGAGCACATTGAGCAAGCAGGCGTGCACTCCGGTGACTCGGCCTGTTCGCTGCCGCCGTACTCGCTGTCGAAAGCGCAGCAGGATGTGCTGCGTCAGCAAATGGCGGCGATGGCGAAAGAGCTTGATGTGATCGGCTTGATGAACGCCCAGTTCGCCATTCAGGACGGCAAGATCTTCGTGCTCGAAGTGAACCCGCGCGCTTCGCGCACGGTGCCGTTCGTGTCGAAAGCAACCAGCTTGCCGCTGGCGAAAATTGCCGCCCGGGTCATGGCTGGCCGTTCGCTGAAAGAGCAGGGCGCAACCGTGGAAGTGATTCCGCCGTTCTTCGCGGTCAAGGAGCCGGTATTCCCGTTTGCCAAATTCCCGAATTCCGATCCGATTCTCGGCCCGGAAATGAAATCAACCGGCGAAGCGATGGGCGTTGGCCAGACCTTTGGTGAGGCCTACTACAAAGCCAAACTGGCCTGTTTCGCGCAGGCGCCGATGGGTGGCAAGGCGATCGTGTCGGTGCGCGATGCCGACAAGGCCAAGCTGCCGGATCTGGGGCGCCAGATGGTTGCACTCGGTTTTGAGCTGTATGCCACCGGAGGTACGGCGGCCGTACTTAGTCAAGCGGGCGTGCCGTGCACCCCGATCAACAAGGTGACGGAAGGCCGCCCGCATATCGTCGATCTGATCAAGAACGGCGAGATTGCCTACATCGTCAACACCACCGAAGGCAAACAGGCGATTGCGGACTCTTACATGATTCGGCGCTCGGCGCTGCAGAAGAAGATTCCGTACACCACTACCATCGCCGGTGCGTTTGCCAGCTGCGCGGCGCTGCGTGAGCAGGATCGCGATCGGGTGGAGTCGGTGCAGTCATTGCATCGCCGAATCAAAGCCTGATAGGTCGCGCAGTGGGACGTTCCCATGAAAATGTCCTGCCGACCTGAGTCAATCTATAGCGCGGCCAGTTTGCTGGAACAGCAACGGGGCGCGCAGA
>JBEIPT010000540.1:0-2237 GCA_040376895.1 Lysobacteraceae bacterium
GCCCCAGCCCTTGTCCGCGCTAACCTTGGTCAGCGCCGCCGTCGTCGTCGTCTTGCCATGATCCACGTGACCAATCGTCCCCACGTTCACGTGCGGCTTGGTGCGCTCGAACTTTTCCTTTGCCATTTGAGTACCCTGCGAAAATTGATTGAGGTTTCTTTGAAACTTACTTGTTGCTGCTCAGCTTCTCGATGACGCTGGACGGCGCTTCCTGATACTTCTTGAATTCCATGGTGTAAGTCGCACGCCCCTGGCTCATGGAGCGCAGCGTGGTCGAATACTGGAACATTTCAGCCAATGGAACTTCGGCGCGCAGCGCCTTGACGCCGCCCTGATCTTCCATGCCCATGATCAGGCCGCGACGGCGATTGAGATCGCCCATGACGTCGCCCATGTAGTCTTCCGGGGTCTCGACTTCGACCGACATGATCGGCTCGAGAATGACCGGGCTGGCCTTATGGCAGCCTTCCTTGAAAGCCATTGAGGCGGCAACCTTGAACGCGACTTCGCTGGAGTCGACTTCGTGGTACGAACCGTCGGTCAGCGCAATCTTAATGTCCACCACGGGATAGCCCGCGAGCACGCCGTTCTTGATCGCGTCCTTCAGGCCCTTGTCCACCGCAGGGATGAATTCCTTGGGGATCGTGCCACCGGAAATTTCATTGAGGAATTCGTAGCCCTTGCCCGGCTCGTTCGGTTCCAGACGCAGCCAGACGTGGCCGAACTGGCCCTTGCCGCCCGACTGCTTGGCGTACTTGCCTTCCTGCTCAACCGTCTTGCGAATGGTTTCGCGATAAGCGACCTGAGGGGGGCCAACGTTGGCCTCAACCTTGAATTCGCGCTTCATGCGCTCAACCAACACTTCCAGGTGCAGTTCACCCATGCCGGCGATGACGGTCTGTGCGGTTTCTTCGTCGGTGCGCACGCGGAACGAAGGGTCTTCCTGTGCCAGACGCGACAGGGCAACACCCATTTTTTCCTGGTCGGCCTTGGTCTTGGGTTCCACTGCCTGGCTGATGACCGGCTCGGGGAACACCATGCGCTCCAGCACGACCGGCTTCTGCGTGGAAGCCAGCGTGGTGCCGGTGAACACATCTTTCATGCCGACGCAGGCAGCGATGTCGCCGGCGCGCACTTCCTTGATCTCGGTGCGGTCGTTGGCGTGCATCTGCACCATGCGGCCGATGCGCTCGGTCTTGCCGCTGCGTGAGTTGTAAACGGTATCGCCGGTGTTGAGCGTACCCGAATAGACGCGGATGAAGGTCAGGGTGCCGACGAAGGGGTCGGTCATGATCTTGAACGCAAGCGCGGAGAACGCCTCTTCATCGGACGGCTGGCGCTCGATGATGGTCTCGTAGTTGTCAGTATCGTGAGCCTGCACCGCCGGAATGTCGGTGGGAGCAGGCAGATATTCTATGACCGCATCGAGCATCGCCTGAACGCCCTTGTTCTTAAAGGCGGAGCCGCAGAACATCGGGAAGATTTCGAGCGCCAAGCAGCGCTTGCGGATGCCCGCCTTGATCTCTTCCTCGGTCAGCGCAGTGCCTTCGAGGTACTTGTTCATCAACTCGTCGCTGGATTCAGCAGCGGCCTCGACCATCTTCTCGTGCCATTCCTTGGCGGTGTCGAGCAGGTCGGCCGGGATGTCGCCGTACTTGAAGGTGACGCCCTTGTCCTCCTCATTCCATAGGATGGCCTTCATCTTCACAAGGTCAACCACGCCCTTGTAACCTTCTTCGGCGCCGATCGGAATCTGCATCGGAACGGCGTTGGCGCGCAGGCGCGCCTTCATCTGGTCTACGACCTTGTAGAAGTTGGCGCCGGTGCGGTCCATTTTATTAACGAACGCAATGCGCGGAACCTTGTAGCGGGTGGCCTGGCGCCATACCGTCTCGGACTGGGGCTGAACGCCGCCGACAGCGCAGTACAGCATGCAGGCGCCGTCAATCACGCGCATGGAGCGTTCGACTTCAATGGTGAAGTCCACGTGTCCAGGGGTGTCGATGATGTTGATGCGGTGCTGGTCGAATTGACCTCCCATGCCCTTCCAGAAGCAGGTGGTCGCAGCGGACGTAATCGTAATGCCGCGCTCCTGCTCCTGCTCCATCCAGTCCATCGTCGCGGCGCCGTCATGCACCTCGCCGATCTTGTGGTTGACGCCGGTGTAGAACAGGATGCGCTCGGTCGTCGTCGTCTTGCCGGCATCGATGTGCGCCATGATGCCGAAGTTGCGGTAA
>JBEIPT010000466.1:0-2824 GCA_040376895.1 Lysobacteraceae bacterium
ATCCGATGCACGGCAACACCGAAAGCACCAGCAACGGTTACAAGACCCGAAAATTCGACAACATCCGCGCCGAACTCGATCGCGCGTTCGACCTGCATCGTGCTGCCGGAACAAGGCTCGGCGGCGCCCATCTCGAACTCACCGGCGAAAACGTCACGGAATGTATGGGCGGTGCTCGCGATCTGTCGGAAGAAGACCTCACGCGTGCGTACAAGTCTTCGGTTGATCCACGATTGAATTACGAACAGTCGCTGGAACTGGCGATGCTGATCGTGCGCAAGTCCGGTAGCTGAACCTTGCTGTAACCCGCTGCTTCCGGAATCGCCAGCGCGCCGGCGGTTTCCGGTGCGCATGCGACAATGCGGGATTGTCTTTGCTCTTGGGATGCTCATGGCAACTCAAACCCTCCGGGTGCCGTTTCTGAAACGCGTTGCCACCATGCTCGCGACCGTTTTGTTGTGTCCTGCAACCGTCTTGGCGATGGGGCCCATCCAGGGCTATGTCCAGGCTCCGCCGCAGCTGCTGCCGGTCACGCTAAGCCACTCGCAGGTGGCCGATCAGCTCGTACTCTTGCCCTTGTCGATCGATGTCGGACGAGGGACTTTGCAGATCGACAAGTACCTCGCTTATCGCGAGCGCAATGGCGGTGCGATGCGTGCCACGGTCTCCGGACAAGACGCCGGCCCGATCCTGAATCCGAAGCTGCCGTTCCGGAGTTACCTGTCCGTGGATCCGCTCGCCAGGGAGTGCGCGACCTCGCGATTGACCTCGTCCGGACAGCCGGCCTGGACGCGGATTGTGCCTGCGCCCCCCGGTCAATTCGGCCTGGATCAATGGTGCGACACCCTAGTCGAGAGTGCCCGGTCGAGCTGGATCGGTGCCAGAAGCATGACCTACCGGATCGGGCTTGATGGGCAGATCCTTCGGACATTCAGTGAGACGGACACCCGGTTCATGGGGATCGAAGCCGCGAACGTGGACCCCGTCACCGACGATCTGCTGCTCGTGCGCAAACCGTTCGATCAGGAGCGACTCGTCATCACCAGGCTGACGACACAGGGCCAGCTGGTCACGACCGATATCGCCGGAACATTCGATCGTGCGTTGTATCCGGAACTCATGCCGATCGCGGGCGGCAAATGGCGGCTTATTGCCGGTGCTCCGGGCTCCAGTGCGCCGGCGATCATCGAATGGAATGCCGATTTCACCGCGCAAGAATCCATCGCATGGAACAGTCCGCTCGCGCTAATCGGGATTGTCCCGAAGATCACGGACGTGCGTTGGATCGATTCGGGACATGCGCTGATTCTGGTGACGGACAAAACTCCGAATGGCGCGCCATCCGGTTTTCGGTTGTTGTCCCTGTCGCTTGCCGGCGCAGTCCGGCTCGTAACCGAGGTCGCGGCGCCAGACCTCATTGCCGATCGGCTGTATCCGGTCCCGGATGCACAGGGGGTCAAACGGCATGTGCTGGTCACGCGCGAACTCGGCAGCAGTTCGCCTCGCACCAGCATGTATCTGCTGCGAGGAACCGAGCTCATCGCGCAGCGCCAACTCGTCGTGGCGCCGGAGCATCAGATTTCCGCCATCGGTGCCAGTGGTGAGTTCCTGCTCGCTGAGCGGTTGGGTGATCAGCTCAACGTCTCCCTGCTTTCAGCGTCTGGAGACACGCTGGAGCAGCGCACGATGTCGCTCGTCGAAACACCGGATCGGTTGTACGCAGGGTTGGCGCATGATGGCGGACATTATCGCGTGGCGCTGGAGCGCGATGCGGCGACGGACCAGATCCGCTCGGTGCTGACGAAGCACACCATGTCGGGCGAACTCGTCTGGACCAGGACAGTGCCTGGATACATCTGGTACACGATCGACGATGCCGCGCGTGTGTGCGTGACACCGGCAGTTGGAGACCACCAGACCGAGTGCCTCAGCACTGCTGATGGCAGTCCGGCCGGTCACTTCACATCAACCTGCGATATCTCGGAACACACGCTGCAGCTTCGATCCGGCCAGTTGTCGCTGGGTTCCTGCATCATCGATCCACCGGCAGGTGCCATCAATCTGCCGCAGAAAGCAGTTCTGTTGGCGCCCGATCGCTGGCGCGCGGCGAATGGCGATGTCCTGTGGGCCAGTGGTTCGGGTGTTCGGCGGTTATCTGCGCAAGGGGAAACGTTGAACACGTTCGGAACCGGCACGTTCGACGTGGCCCATACCGGACTGAGAACACCTTTGCGCCTGCTGCCGGATGGCAGTTATGTCTACATGCATCAAGAAAGCGTGGGCGGCACGCCGGGCCTTTCCATTGTCCGGGTCGATGCACAAGGCGCCGTCGTTTGGCGACATCATGAAGCCGGCGCGACGCTGGTGCACCCGAATCTCGGCATCGCCTTCAGTCCCAGCGAAATGCTGGAAGTGGTCGGAAACAACGTGCTCGCACATATCTTTCCACCATTGTCGAATCCGCGCGACCCCAGTCAGAACGACCGTCGCGATACGCTGATCCTTGCCACACACAATGGCGAGCTGGTCGATCGGCGACTGAATGAATGGATCGGGGGCCTCGTGCACGGCAACCGGTTGATCCGCATCGGCGACCAAACCATCGACTTGCTGGACAGTGCCGGCAACCGCATCACGGGTTATCACTATCAATTGCCGATCGAGCAAGGATACCTTCCGCCACCCACGCCGGTTTTTGGACAATACATTTCCGATGTACTCCCGCCCACGGCACGGATCCGGAATGGGCGACTCCAGTTCAGCGGTTTCGAGTTTCCGCTGCCGGAAGATGTGCCCGGAATCCGCCTCGATCAGGATGCCCTGG
>JBEIPT010000622.1:0-1518 GCA_040376895.1 Lysobacteraceae bacterium
TACTTCCACCATGGTGGCTGCGGGGCGAATAGTCGCGAAGACTTCGCCATGCGCCTGGCCGATGGCCTCCCACTGGGAGATGTCCGTTGCGAATATTCGCGTACGCACGACGTCGTGCATGGTGGCGCCGCCCTCCTTGAGCGCGCGTTCGATCTTGGCGAGGATGTAGCGGGTTTGCGCGCCAGCGTCCCCCTTGCCCACCACACCGCCGTTCTCGTCCGTGGCGGTTGTGCCTGCGACCCAGAGATGATTGCCAATTTTTACTGCACGGGAATAGCCGACGATGGATTCCCATTTGGCGCCGGAGGAGATGAGTTGTCGTTTCATGGATTTCTTCAGACGCCATGCCGAAGGCCAGCATGACATCGAGCCTTTCGTGGTTGTCAGAAATATTTTCGTTTGCTGATCGGACGGATTGTCCCACGCAACCTGTGACGTCCGCCCCGCCGCAGGGTGCCGAAACCGTACGCTGTCGACCAGACCTGACCGCAGCATGCGACCAGGATGCATGAAGCTTGACCCATCCGGGTCAGGCTTGCTTCCACCTGCGGAACGCAATCAATCTGGAGGATGACATGAACTACGAACAACGCGATTCATACGGAATGTACAAGCGACCGGCCGACGCAGTCGCAGGACCAGACATGCGCCACGGACCCGGCCCCCATCTGATGGGAGCCGAGACCCTGGTTGGCAATGATGTCTTCAACAACGAGTCCGTCGATCTCGGTGATATCAAGGAGATCATGCTGGACATGCGCAATGGCCAGGTGAGCTACGCCGTATTGTCGTTCGGCGGCTTCCTCGGCATGGGCGAGAAGTTGTTTGCTGTCCCGTGGTCGGCGCTGAAACTCGACACCATCAACAAGCGCTTCGTCCTGAATGTGCACAAGGATCGTCTCGAGAGCGCGCCCGGTTTTGACAAGTCGCACTGGCCCGACATGGCCGATCCGGCATGGGAAAAAAGTATCCACGCCTACTACGGGACCAAACCCTACGTTGCACCGACCATGAATTGAGTTGGACCCTGCGAAGGCATGTCGAATTGCATGTCGCCATCAGGGCAGCACGACCGCAACCGATGCGTTTCCGCTTCGATCAACCATCCGCAGTCGGCACGACACATTCTTCACATTCAAAGGACTGAAAACATGAGCGCGATCATCAGCAAAGATCTAGACAAGACAATTGCAAGCCAGGAAAACCGGGATCCGCTCAGCGGTGCGCCCGGCGCACATCCCATCGGGACCGGCGTCGGTGCAGCCTTGGGCGGCGCCACGGCAGGCGCAGCGGCCGGCACGGTCGTGGGGCCGGTTGGCACCATCGTTGGTGCAGCTGTCGGCGCCATCGTTGGCGGCCTTGCAGGCAAGGGTGTTGCCGAGGCCATCGATCCGACACTCGAAGTCGAATACTGGCGCGAGAACTACAAGACTCGCCCTTATGCAGACAATGTCACCGCCTTCGATCAATTCGAGCCGGCGTATACCTATGGGCTATCGGCGTATTCCAAATACCCCA
>JBEIPT010000355.1:0-4065 GCA_040376895.1 Lysobacteraceae bacterium
TTCAGTTCTGCCAGCACCTGCGCCATCGGCAGGCGCCAGTCGGGCATGTGGAGTCCGAACGTACGCTCGAGCTTGCGCGAATCGAGCACGGAAAATTTGGGTCGCCTGGCGCGCGTCGGATAGTCATCGGTGGCAATCGCCTGGACATCGGGCAATCGCGCCAGCAATCCGAGTTCATGTGCCGACGCCAGCAACGCAGCCGCGAAGCCATGCCAGGTCGTTTGACCGGCAGCGGTCAGGTGGTAGGTCCCGAAACGTGTGTCGTCGAGTCCAGCGGTGCGCAGAGAATGCACGATCAATGCAGTGGATTCGGCAATCAGTCGGGCCGAAGTGGGTGTGCCGTGCTGGTCGGCCACCACACGCAAGACATCCCGGTCGGCGCCCAGTCGCAACATGGTTCTCAGGAAATTTCGACCGCGTGCGGCATACACCCAGGCGGTCCGGATGATGACGTGCGCAGCGCAGGTTTCAGCCAGCGCCCGTTCGCCATCCAGTTTGGTCTGACCATAAACACCGATCGGCGCACACGGGGCGGATTCGTCCCGGGCAGTGCCATCACTGCCATCGAATACGTAGTCGGTGGAATAGTGAAGCACCCGCGCACCGATCGATGAAGCGACGCGTCCGATCGCTGCAAGCGCATCGGTATTGATCGCTTGCGCACGGTTGGGTTCGTCCTCGGCCAGATCGACTGCCGTATAGGCAGCGGCGTTGACGATCCAGTCCGGTTTTGCCTCGTTGATGCACGTCGCGATCGATGTTGAATCAGCCAGATCAACGTCCGCACGGTTACAGGCGATCACGTTGCCAAGCGGCATCAGGCATCGACGCAGCTCAAAGCCAACCTGACCGTCTGCGCCAAACAACAGCAGGTTCATGCCGAAAACACCGGCAGGCGATCTTCGGCGATGTCGTCCAGAAACGGCGCGCGCTCGTCCTTCTCGCTGAGCGACGGATCACCGACCGGCCAGTCAATGGCGAGCCGCGCATCGTTCCAGCGCAGATTGGCATCGGCAGCCTTGTCGTAAGGCGCAGTGCAGCCGTAATGGAACAACGCCGTGTCGCTGGTCACAACAAAGCCGTGCGCAAAGCCTTCGGGCACCCACAACTGGCGTTTGTTTTCTGCGGACAATACTGCAGCCACCCATTGGCCAAATGTCGGTGAGCCGCGACGGATATCGACCGCCACATCATAAACCTCACCCTCGAGGACGCTGACCAGCTTGCCCTGAGGATTCGGCCACTGATAGTGCAAACCGCGCAGCACGCCGCGCGTGGACCGCGACAGGTTCACCTGCACCAGATCGATGTCGATGCCGGCATCACGATACCGCTGACGGTTGAATCCTTCGAAGAAGAAACCACGCGCATCACCGAACACCTGTGGTTCGATCAACTTCACGTCGGCAATCGCGAGTGCCGTAACCTTCATCGCATGCCCTCGCCCCGGGCGATCCGCACGAGATATTCACCATAACCGCTCTTCTTCAGAGGCTCGGCCAAACGGAGCAGCTGTTCGGCATCGATCCAGCCGTTCTGGAATGCGATTTCCTCCGGGCAGCACACACGCAGGCCCTGGCGAGCCTCGATCGTTTCGATGTAGTTGCCGGCCTGGATCAGCGATTCGTGTGTGCCGGTATCCAGCCACGCATAACCTCGACCCAGTTTCTCCAGACGCAGGCTGCCTTCGTCGAGATAACACCGATTGAGATCTGTGATTTCCAGTTCGCCGCGCGGCGAGGGTTTCAGCGCGCCGGCAAAATCGCTGGCGCGGCCATCGTAAAAATAGAGCCCGGTGACCGCGTAGTTGGATCTCGGCGCCTTCGGCTTCTCTTCGAGGCCGATGACTTTGCCGTCGGCGTCGAATTCAGCGACACCGTAACGTTCCGGATCACGAACCCAATAGCCGAACACGGTGGCACCGGTTCCGGCACCCGCGGCACGACGCAGTACTTCGGTCAGACCGTGGCCGTAGAAGATGTTGTCGCCGAGGATCAGGCAGGACGGCTGTCCGGCCACGAACTCACGGCCGATCAGGTAAGCCTGCGCCAGTCCATCGGGACTGGGCTGCACGGCATAACGGATCGACATGCCCCAAGCCGAACCATCGCCCAACAAACGCTGGAACAATTCCTGCTCGTGCGGCGTGTTGATGACCAGCACATCGCGGATGCCGGCCAGCATCAGCACCGACAGCGGGTAATAGATCATCGGCTTGTCGTACACCGGCAGCAGCTGTTTGCTGATCGACAGCGTCAACGGATGCAGCCGCGTGCCGGCACCGCCGGCGAGAATGATGCCCTTCGTCGTCATGCACCACTCCCCGTGTTCTGGCCCAATCGTTCGCCGCGATAACTGCCGTCGCGGATTCGTGCACACCAGTCCTGATTGGTCAGGTACCAGTCGATCGTTCGCGCCAGACCCGTCTCGAAACTCTCGACCGGAACCCAGCCGAGTTCGGAGCGGATCTTGCTCGCATCGATCGCATAGCGCCGGTCATGTCCCGGACGATCGGTCACGTAGGTGATCAGATTCGTGCGTCGACTGCCGTCGGCTCGCGGCCGACGGGCATCGACCAGGTCGATGATCGAGGTGACGACGGCGATGTTCTCGCGCTCGGCTTCACCGCCCACGTTGTAGACCTCACCCGGACGCCCCCGCTCCAGCACGGCACGAATCGCCGCGCAGTGATCGCCGACATAAAGCCAGTCGCGCACGTTGCGACCGTCGCCATAAACGGGGAGCGGCTGGTTGGCCAACGCCTTCTGGATCATCAGCGGGATCAATTTCTCGGGGAACTGGAACGGTCCGTAGTTGTTCGAACAGTTGGTCGTCAGCGTCGGCAAGCCGTAGGTGTGGTGGAACGCCCGAACCAGGTGGTCACTGGCGGCCTTGCTTGCCGAGTACGGCGAGTTCGGCGCATACGGCGTGGTTTCCTGGAACTTGCCTTCGACACCCAGGGAACCGTAGACCTCGTCGGTCGACACGTGCAGAAACCGGAACGCGGTGCGGGCCGTTTCATCCTGCGCGCGCCAATATGCCAACGTGGCCTCAAGCAGGGTCAGGGTGCCGACCACATTGGTCTGCACGAATGCAGCAGGCCCATCGATCGAACGATCGACGTGGCTCTCTGCTGCAAAGTTGACGACGGCATCAGGCCGGTATTCGACAAGCAGTCGGTCGAGCAAGGTGCGATCGTTGATCGAGCCATGAACGAACACATGTCGGGACTGATCACCGAGACTCGCGAGCGTGTCGCGATTGCCGGCATAGGTCAGCGCGTCCAGATTGATGATCCGGACATCGGGACTGACATGGGCGAGCACAAAATTGCCGCCGATAAAACCGGCACCGCCGGTCACCAACCAGGTTTTCATCAGGAGTTGCTTCCTTGTGTTCGGTGCAGCGAGCCCGGCATTGTAGCCGGGGCGGTGAAAGTCGGGCATGGGCGTGGGTCGAAACCGGCCCGGGAATCGAAACCAGCACTGGTGAAACGGATCAGCCAAGGCCAATTCGTGCCGCAAGCGATTGATTCATATTGAGTTGATACCAAGCCTGCCTCGAGAAGATCGCAGGCCAGAATTGGACGTTCAGCACAGGGTTTGGTTCCCCAGGATAAGGAGAATGCATTGTCCACAAGGATTTTGTGATGCGCCTGAACGCCCTGCCGAGCCGTTTTCTGTCCATCGCCATTGCCATTGCCCTGACCTTGGCTTGCCCGCCCGTCATGGCGGCATCACACACGGAACTGTGCCGCAGAATCGATGATCTGGCTGCCTCGCTTGATCTGGACACCCAGATCGAACTGGTCATGTCGCCTTGTCCCGAGGTGTCGCTGAAGGCAATGATCCTGGCCGAAGAACTGACTCTGGCCGATCCCGAACTCGCGGAAGAATGGTTCGACCAGGACGACGAGGAGTCTTTGCATCTCCGTGATTGGACTCGGCTCACCCATCGTTTGAAGCTGGCGCTGCATCAAGGAAAGGTCGCGCGAGCCCGTTACTTGCTGGATCAAGCGGAAGTGATCATGGCACGCGATCTGGAGTTCACGGAGGAGGAAGCCAA
>JBEIPT010000357.1:0-4051 GCA_040376895.1 Lysobacteraceae bacterium
CCGTAGGCGTTCCAGAATGGGCGCTGGATCCGCTCAGCGTCGTCCAACGGAAACACAATCTGTCCCTTCGACGCGAGCAGCATCGGCAGGGTTGTCTGGGTCAGCCACTGAGCTGCATGGCAGTTGACCTGAAAGGGCTTCAACCAGGACTCGGCACCAATTTCCTCGATGCTGATCAACCCTTCGAATTGCGCTGCGGCATGCACCAGCACATCAAGCCGACCGCATTCGCGTTCCACGGTAGTCGCCAACTGTTCGTAATCGAGGGGGCTCGCACCTTCGAAGTTGATGGGATAGATCGCTGAATCGGTGCCGCCGAGATCAATGACTTCGTCGAGCAGCTTTTCGACCTGGCGCATATGTCGGCCAGCGAGCACCACCGTCGCGCCACGACGCGCGGCAGCGCGCGCAAATGCACCGCCCAACCCGCCCGTCGGGCCGGTCACGAGCACCACACGACCCGTCCAGGGACGCACGGGGGAAGTCGCTTCGCTCAAGCCGACTTGGCCTCACGGACCATCTGGGCCAGTTCGCCCTTTTCATACAGCTCGATGGTGATGTCGCAACCGCCGATCAATTCGCCGTTGATGAACAACTGCGGGAACGTCGGCCAGTTCGAGTAACGCGGCAGGTTGGCACGGATTTCCGGATGCTCCAGCACGTTGACCGAGTGGAACTCGGCGCCAACGGCCTTGAGTGCTTGCGACGTGCGGGACGAAAAACCGCACATCGGGAATTGCGGCGTACCTTTCATGAACAGCACGATCGGATGTGACTCGACCGTCTGTTTGATCTCGTTGATGATTTCCATGTCGTCTTGATCTCCGGTTGTTTACCAGACCACTTCCGCCATCGAGCAATTCAGACCCGAGCCGATGCCGAGCAGCGCGATGCGCTTGCCCTTCTGCAAACGGCCAGCCTGCTTGAGCTTGCTCAGCGCGATCGGCACGGATGCCGGCCCGATGTTGCCGAACTCGGGGAATACGTACAGAACCTTCTTCGGATCGATTCCGAGCAGGTCGCAGATCGCCGAGGTGTGGACCTTGCTGATCTGGTGGATGGCGAACTCGTCGAGTTCTTCGACAGCCCAGCCAAGTGCGGCGCGAGCGGCCTGGAAAGTCTTTGCGGCGAGCTTCAGGCCTTCGACAAGCAGCGTGCGCGTGTCGGTGACCATCCGATCGAAATTGCCGCGGCACAGGTGCGAGAAGTTCGTCGCCGCGCGCGTGACACTGCCGATGAAGCGGTGGCCATCGGGATACAGCTCGGCCCGCGCCAGCACCATCGCGGCGCCACCCGAACCCAGCGTCAGCGAAGCGAATTCATTGCGGAACTGGTCGGCCGTCACGTCCGGCTGCAACAAGCGCTGGATCGTGCGCTCAGTGATTTCATTGGAGCTTTCGCCATCGACGATCAGTGCGTATTCGATGTCGCCGCGTTCGATCATTCGCGCTGCGATATCCATGCCGTTCAGGAAAGCGAGGCAGGCGTTGCCGACATCGAAGTTCTGGCAGGTATCTGCCAGGCCGAGGTTGCCGTGAATGATCGATGCGGTGCTTGGTTCCAGATAATCGCGGCACACCGAGGTGTTGATCAAAATGCCGATGTTCTCGTGCGGAATCCCGCATTCGGCCAGGGCGCGCTGCGCCGCCATCGTGGCCGCATCGGACGGCATCACTGGACCGTCCCAGATGCGACGCTCGTGGATACCAGCCACTTCTTCCAGCAGATTGTCGCGAATGCCGAGGCGATCCAGCGTAGGCTGCAGGCGCTCCATGATTTCGGCCGAGGTCAGACGGATCGGCGCTTCGACATGAGCGACGCTGGCAATGGCTACGTGTTTGTAAATCATGGTGTTTTTCCCTGAGCGGGCGGCCCGTGGTCGCCAAGACCGTACAGGCTAGCCCGAATCCGCCGAGGTGACAAGCCAGACCCTGCGTTCAGGCGCTGGAAGCAGGCGGATTTGCACCCGAACCGGCCCAAAAAGGAAGCCCCGCGGGAGCGGGGCTTCACGAAACCGGCGGTTGGCCGGGCCTCGGATGCAGGTTGCGACTGTGTCGTCGCAACCTGTCCGCAAATCAGGGCGTGTCCTGGGTTTCGCCTTCGGTCTTGCTTTCTTCGGCCCGACGAAGCTCACCCACGTCGACCGTGCCACCGAACGGATTCTCGAAGAACTCGTCCTTCCACTGCGCGTACAGTTCCGGTTCCCAATACTGTTCCTTGTAGTACTCGTCGCCGTTGATCTCCGTGAACTCGCCGTTTTCCGTGCGAACTTGCATGCGAAGATTGCCGGTGAAGCCGACGCGTGAACCGGTCACGTCCCGCTTCGCCTTGCGCAGCATGGCATTCATGCGAGGTTCGGCCACAGCGTCACCGTACTCCGCATAAATTTCCTTGCCGGCAGCCAGTGCGCGCTTCTGTTCGTCGGCGTTGAGGCCGCTCCAGTAGAGCTCGCGCATCGCGGTAAACGTCTTGTAGTTGCGCTGGGCGGCCAGGTCCATCCACGCATAGGCCAATGCGCGATCCTGTTCGACACCATTGCCTTTCCAATACATCTCGGCAACCAGTCCCTGCGAGGGCTTGTCACCGTATCGGGCTGCGCGCTTGAGTTGTGCAAGTGCTTCATCGAAGCGACCCGCATCAAAACTCTTTACGCCTTCGCGACGCCAGCGAAGATCGGGGTGATACCTCAGAAAGGCTTCCGAGCCTGCCAACTGATGCGGCACCGATTCAATCTTCGAGGATTTATCCCCCGCAAGTGCCGAACCCGACATCGCCAAGCCAGCTGTCGCCAGCACCGAAGCCACCATCATTCCTTGAATTAGTCGTTTCATGAGCCACCTCCTGAATGGCATGTGCATTGTGCTGATTTGAATCCTGAGCACATGTGCCGAAAGACAACTTCTGCACATGACTCTTGTCAGAGATGCACCTTGCTGCGACAAAGTTGCGTGACTGATGGCACGGATGCGGCACAATCGGTGCCACAGTCAGCAATCGGAACGGCCGTGCGCCGCATCATCGAGCAAAGCGAAGACCGCGTGGAATTCCGCAACTGGATCGCGATCTGGTTCTGGGGATTTACTGCCGCATGGTTGGGCATGCTGTGTGTCATGACCGTCTTGCTCGCGACGATCGGTGTGCCGTCGAACGTGAGTTCCGTGGTGATGTTCGGCCTGCTGGGCGTGTTCTGGATGGCCGGTGTGGCGTTGCTGGTGCACTGTCTCCACAAGGCATGTGTGACTGTCTTCGTGGACGGTGGGAATCAGATCTCCGTGACCTGGCGGTATCCGCTTCGGGTCAAACGAATAGTGGTGCCACGATCGTCGATTGCGCCTGCTGAAGTCGGTGAGAGCGTCGACGACGACAATGACCCATACTTCAAGGCGCAATGGCGCATGCCCGACGGACAAATGGTTGTGCTCGCCGAGAGTAATGGCCGTGATTCCTGCGATCGCACCTGCGAACGATTCAATCGTGCGCTCGAGTCCCGCGTATCAAATACTTCCCAACCCGTGGAGTGATCATGTCGAAACTTCCTGCTCGCAACAGATTAGCCGCTGTAGCGTTCGTGGTACTTGGTTTGTGTCTTCCGCTGACGGCGCAGGCAGACTGTGCCGAGGCAACCACAACGATGGAAATCAACGACTGCGCACAACAGGAATTCGACAAGAGCGAAGTCGAGCTGAATCGTGTCTGGAAACAGGTCATGGCAGCTCTCGACGAACGCGCTGACGAACCCGATGTGGTCGCCGCCAAAGCGCAACTGCGCACGGCACAGAAAACGTGGGTGAACTATCGCGAGCAGGACTGCCAGGCTGTGCACACGATGCATCAGAGTGGTTCGATCCGGACACTGATGTATCTGGGTTGCATGACCTCTCACGCCGACCGCCGAACGCGCGAACTCTCGGAGTGGCTGGCTGAGGGTTGATACTCAGCTGTCATTGCGAGCTTCTTGTATGCTCGAACAACGGCATACTTCGTTCGGGCCTTGACGACACTCCGTGGAACGTTCGCTTCAGGAAATTGTTCCAGCAACATTCAAGGAGCC
>JBEIPT010000102.1:0-10549 GCA_040376895.1 Lysobacteraceae bacterium
ATTCCCGCGCACAGCCTTCCAACCGTGATTCCCGCGCACAGCCTTCCAACCGTGATTCCCGCGCACAGCCTTCCAACCGTGATTCCCGCGCACAGCCTTCCAACCGTCATCCCCGCGAACAGCCCTCCAACCGTCATTCCCGCGCACAGCCTTCCAACCGTCATCCCCGCGAACAGCCCTCCAACCGTCATTCCCGCGAAAGCGGGAATCCACTCGTTGCGACCCGGAACATCCGGGGAGGGCTTGCACGGTTTGGACAACGTCGCATCGCGGTTGAAGCCGCTCCCACGGCTTGCGGGAGAAGAGCCTGTTTGTGTGTGCGTGTGGCTTCCAGTCTGATGCGCGAACAGGCACACCGAACGGTGCGGTCTGCTGTTGAAAAAGTCGAAGGAATTCTTCTCCCGCTTGCGGGAGAAGATGCCGAAGGCAGATGAGGGTGCGCTGGCGACAGGCGAACTCCGTCGCCAATCAGGCATCCGACCGGATGCTTCGCGCCAATCTGCCACTGATCCGGCCGTCAAGCCACCTGCCTCCGCTTGCACGGGAGAAGGGCTTGTCTCTGTGTGTGGCTCCCAGTCTGATGCGCGAACAGGGGCACCGATTGGTTGGAAAAGGACTTCTGCGGAATGCCGGATTCGGGCATACCAACGGCTTGTGTCAGGCCCAATGCGAATCCGGCGTATTCAAGGACAAGCCCATGGAGTCACCTGTGTCCTATCGTCATTCTGCTTTGCTGATCTTGATTGCCCTGATCCCTGCCCGATCGTTTGCAGCGACATTGGTCGTCGACAATACCTCCGACAACACGCTGTCGGCGTGTACGGCCGCGGCGAACGACTGTTCCCTGCGCGGCGCGATCACCGCGGCAAATGCCCTGAGTGACTTCGACGACGTCACCTTCGACATCCCGAACACCGATCCCGGATTTCAACCGACGACGAATCACTGGCGCATTCTGGTTGGCGCCACGGCCCTGCCCGGCTTCACGAATCCGATGACGATCGACGGCTTCACGCAACCGGGTGCGGCACCCAATACGCAAACGCCGGATGACGGCGGACTCAACTCGCAATTGCGCATCGAAATCCAGCCTGAGACCATCGCTGCCAATCAGCAGGTGGGTTTCGACGTCGGCTTGTTCAACTTCAGCATGCCCTCCAGCTCACTCCGCGGGCTGGCAATCAGCGGCTTCCGAACTCAGATCCAGCTCGCCGGAGGTAGTGCTCACGTTGTTGAAGGGTGTTATCTCGGCACCGATATCACGGGCACCTCGGCAACCATCGGGAGTCCCACTACACCGTCGACCGGCATCCGCATCCAGGGCCCGGGCGCGTTCCGAATTGGTGGCATCGACCCGGAGCAACGCAACTTGATCGCCGGGATGCAGAGCGGCATCAGTTGGTTTTCGGGCTCAAGTGGCGTGGTGATCCAGGGCAACCTGATCGGAACGAATGCGGCCGGAAGCGAAGCGCTGCGAATCCACAATGATGCACTCAGTTCGTCGGCACCCGTGGCGAACGCCTTGATCGGTGGCGACACTTCCGCCGCGCGCAACATCATTTCGGGCACCAGCTTTTCGGCGATACGGCTCTTCATTTCGGCTCCGGCTGACGTTACCGGCACACGAATACAGGGCAATTGGCTCGGCACGGATGTCACCGGAACACGACCGATCGGCAATGGCACGAACCCGCAAAGTCCAAGCCAACCCTTTGCGACCATGACGATCAGTGGCAGTAATGTCTGCAACCTGGCCATCGGCGGTTTGGGACCAGGCGAAGCCAATCGCATCGCGTTTGGCGGCAATGCCGGCATCCTCAACGATCGCTGCAACGGCATCACCACGCCCCTGAACGAATTCATCGGCAATCGTGGCATTCCGTTCGACAACGTCTTCGGTGGCGGCGCGGTCGGCGCGACGCCCAACGACCTGAACGATGCGGATGATTTTGCCGGCAATCGCCTGCAGAACTTCCCCGAGATCACTCTGCCGCAGGATTTTGCGCCGACCGGCAGCGACACCGTGATGCTGCAATATCGTGTGGACACGGCGCTTGCCAATGCAAGTTACCCGCTCACCGTGAACTTCTATCGTGCCGCGTGCGGCGGTGGCAGTCGTGAACTGCTCGCGAGTGACACCTACAACAACGGCGATGCCCAGCAACTGCGCAACTTCACGTTGACCGCCGCCGATGGCGGCAACGTCCTGCCGCTCGTCGCAACGGCGGTCGACAGCGCCGGCAACACCAGCGAGTTCACTGCCGCGGTGGGCGAGGCACTGTTCGTGGATGGCTTCGAAGACGAACCTGCCTCGTTTTCAACGGGCCAGTGTCAATGAGGCAGATGCCGGCTCACACGCGGGGACTTGGGCATCTGCAAAGCTTCCGATATACTGGCCGACCAGTGCGCCCGTAGCTCAGCTGGATAGAGTAGCGGCTTCCGAAGCCGTTGGTCGGGGGTTCGAATCCCTCCGGGCGCGCCAAGTCTGTCTCGTTCTGGATCCAATGGGAACGAGCTGTCCTTTCGTTGGAAATGGACATGGGCGGTTCTCAAACGCCGGCAAGCGCGAGATCCGCTCAGCGGGCCTTATTCCGTTCCCCCAACTGACTCTGTGCCTCTGGCCGCGATCCAGTCGATCCGGCTCAATCCCGTTTGCACTTCGTCGTGAGAGAACGGTCTCCCCGGAAACCGGGCCCATCAGTCGTCAATGTACTGGCCTCGGGGGCATTCACGTCATTGCTGTTTCGTCGGGCGCCTATCGCTGGCCCGAACTGGCTGAAACAGGCGGTTATTTGGCGACGCATCAGGCGAGCCAAGAACGGGCGCTGCAAATGCAGCGCCCGTTCTTGTTGAACACCTCGTCGAGGCGCATTAGATGCCGTTGTAAACCGCCTCACATTCCATGTAGATCCACGCATTCGGGTAAGAGTGCAGTGCCGACGCCATCGATGCGTTGCAGCTCGCATACGTGTCACCGTTGATCAGGACTGTTTTCGGCATTACCGACAACAGCGGTCGGTACTTGATCGAACCGCTGTACTTGACACTATTCTCGCCGTCAGCTTGCACCGTCCCCAAACCACCCACGAGCCCGACCATCAGAGCGAGCGCCGTGGCGCGAACTGTCATTGTCATCTTCATTTGTTTTCTCCTCAGTATTTGTTGGAAATGCCATGTGGCGCGTGCCACCGAGGCACTGTCGGCGACCGAACCACGATGATCAATCGCTTTCATCGATGCTTCATTGAACTCTCATTGCCCGCATTCGCTTCCAACAGTTCTTCCATCAAGTCATCAGCGCACTGCGCCATCGGACCGGCTGAACATCCCTGAGCAATCTGACCGTATCGCCGAATCTGCCCAGTAATTGACGCGTTTTTCGGAAGTCAGGACCCGCGATTCACGGGGAATTTCCTGAACGGTGAACCGGTGGCCGGCGTCGTCCACCCTGGCAATGAATACAACCATCAAGGACTCGGCCCTTGCGGGCATGAGGACCCTGCGGCAAGACTTTGCGAAAGAGCGTCGGTCCGAGGAACCTCATCACTTCTCCAAGGGCGCAGCGCCGCATTTCCTCATCGATTCACGGCGCGTGCGGTCCAGGCCAATTACCTGCAGGTGTACATCTCGACGTCATCGATGTACCAGCCATCCACCCCACCGCATCCATCGACACCAAGGCGGAAACGGATCCGCACTTTGTCTCCGGTCGAGGCAAGTCCGCCAAGATCCACTATGGTCGTGCCCCACGAACCTTCGATAGTGCCTTCGTCCGTTCCGGTGAAGGCGTCCACCCCTGCCATCTGGTGCGTAGCATCAGTGCGAATCACGCCATTGTAGGAATTGAAGGTCAGTGCTTCGGAAGGAATGTTCTGGTAGCTGCCGCCATTGATGCTGATCTGCAGGTCGCCGCCGTCGTAGCGTCGCTCGGTCGCCACATAGTGTGTAAAGGCAAGGTGCGGACGAGTTGCCAAGGACGACAGGGTATAGGTCGGCGTGTACAACCTGACCACACCCGACTCGTCGTCGGTGGTGCAGTTACCATAGGTCGACGAACCATCTGCCCACATGGCTGACCCGGAACGCCCGCCGGGAAGACTGGTGACTCGCCTCCAGTTGCGTTCCGTCCATTGAGTCAGCTTCATCCCCGAGTTGTCCACCCACCAACCTGGATTGATCTCGAATGTCTGCTTGGCAGTGATGTTCTGCTTCGTGCCGAGTTTGCAGTATTCGGGCGAACCACCACTCAGTACCGGTTCGAATCCACAGGCAGGGGCTGCGCGCATCTCAACCGCCGCCATCGCTTCCTTGACTTCGTTGCACTGCGTTGCACTGATTGTGCTGGTGGCGTTGGTCAGGGAGCCGGAGGTCAAGGCTTTGTAGAGCGGCGCACCGATCAGGTCAGCACACGCAGCCTCAAGCGCATCCGCATGAGACTCGAAGTCCGTATAAGGATCCTGATACACCGTCATGGCTCGCCAGTAGATTGCCGCGACCCGATCCCTGCCCAGTGCTGAAATGCTGTAACCGTTGTAATTGCCACCATCATGCAACAACGCGAAGGCGTGGTTCGGGACACCGGAATTGGCATGAACGCCACCCGCATCCGAGGTGCTGCAAGCGTAGTAGGCATCACTCACTTTGCCCGGATTCCCGAAGCAACTGGGCATCCACATGTCACGGAGGGCTCCCCCCATACCCGCGGCCGTGACGTCCTCACCCATGAGCCATCGAAAGGATGCATCGGTAGTGGCCGAACCGATGGCATTGTCGCCATAGGCGGAGCAATTTTCGTCCGTTCTCCGTGTTGTGTAGCTGGGATCATCCAGACCGGTGCCATTGTTGATGTCCGACAATTCGCCAAACATGTCCGAGTAGGCTTCATTCAGCGCACCTGGCTGCCACTGGTACACCAGTTCATGCGTCTTTTCCGTATAGGCATGAGTCCACTCATGCCCGATCACGTCGTCGGCAAACAGGCCATTACATACTGAAATCGTCGAACCGTTCCACCAGGCATTGGGGCAAGAACCACTGGGGTAACTTCCATACGACATCGACATCGTGGCCCCGGCGCCGTCAAAGCTGCCGTAGGTCCCGCCACTGATGTTCGAGAACACGTTGTAGATGTCTTCGGTGGCCAGGACCATCAGCATGGGATCCGCAGCGAGACCAGCAGTTGAGTCCCCCTCGGCCCAGACGGCATTCAACTCGAAGCCCGAAGCATCCGTCGAGGAAGGCGATGACTCGTACAGCTCGCGGTCAAGTCCATGCGGGGCTGCATTAACTTGCTCGACTACCTTTCCGGTCACCGCATCCACGAAAACGAAATCACGGATTGAAGAATCGTTGGAGACGATGACCTTGTAGACCAGATGGTCGCTGCCCGGAACGCCTTGAGCGAGACCAGTACGATAGATGAACAGACCCTCGACATGCGTGCGCAGTGCAAAGGGAGCAACGCCATGCGATCCCGTGACAGCGTTCTTTCCCAGTTGAACCGCCTGATCTGCGTTCAGCGCAGAATTCATGTCGACCTGGATGCCAGGTACGATCGTGCCATTGGCGGTCGTGACGTTGTTGCCGCGGTCGAGATGAACCTGCAATTGGGCACCATAGACCGGCACGCCGTCATGCAACTGCTGATAAGTCACCCGGGACGTGCCAAGCAGCGCGTTGCGGGATGCTGATGAGCGTGTCAGCTGCAGCCAACGAGCCTTCACGCCGAACACACCTCCGAACCGATCAACGAAAGCGTCGGCAGACGATTCGGCATCCACCGCCCCATTCTTGCCCGTCGCTACTGTTACCCCAGGGAAACGAACGAATTTGGCCACACCCGTAGCGGAGCTGAAGGTCATGGCGGCATCCGGGAATGCACCGCGAAGCTTGGCAACGTCATACCCGACGACAGGATCTGTCGGAAGCGTCGACACATTCGCCGCCTGGACGCCGCTTCCGGGTGATGCACCGACCCCGGCGAGCACGAGCGCGAGGGCCCAATGCAAACGATTTGATCTGAAGGAATTGCCCATAACCATGTTGTGCATGCCAGCCTCTTTGAAGTTGCCAAGGATTGTCTCGACCGATCCCGAAGGGTTTGGCGCCATGCGACGCCAGGTGATACGGCCAATGCGAACCCTATTGCGCGAGCTGCTCAGAGATGGGTCCAATCGCCCTGTGAAACCGATGAAGAAGTGATCGCCGAGGCCTTGATCACAATCAAGCCGGCTGCGTTGCCCGCTCTTCTGCTGAAGCGTCGGGATCGAACCTTTGCAATCGGTTTTGTTCAGGGGCACCTGGACTACCGCCACCGAGCGGGAGCGGTTCTCGATGACGAACCATTCGGATTCGACGGGCGTGCCGATCACCCAGATTCTTCATGGGTCAGTCGACTTCATCCACGTCTGATCATGGGCAATACGCGATCTCGAAGCGCAATGCTTCAAACCGGAATCCGACACCGTCTGCGAACGGGCATTGGGGCCACACAAGAAATTCCATTGGGATCATTTGCGCCAGTCGATTGATACCACCATACGCCACGCTGCCACATAAACATCGGCAGACCTCAGGACGGGCGCACTTCGGACCATGGCGGTCAAACATCATGTCGAAACATGGCCTTTGGGGTAGCGTAAATTGGGTTCGGCAGGACTCGAACCTGGATCTCACAAGCCCCAAGTCGGGCTCGGTTCCCGGTAAAGGCCCCCAAGACCCAATCGATGTTTCAAACCCTACCCCGGGCAGTTCTGTTCGCTTGCGGCTTGAACCTCGCGGCCGCGATGAAGCCGATGGCACCGTCCTTGGGCGGTCAGGCGAACATCATGCTCCACGTCTCGTCTTTTGCCGGGAGCGACTTGAATTACCCTCTGTCGGACCCACGACCCTCGTTGCCCAATGGCGAAAAACGAAGCCCGCTTGATGAGGCACACCGGGACTCAGCCTTGTGCCGTTCGATTCACTTGTTCGTGGATGGCCGCATCGACTGGTCTTCGATTGACTCACGCTCAACGCGTTCGGCAACCCAGGGCAAGGTGGAAAGTCGATGTTGCCAGTAGTCGATGATGATGCGGAAGTCGTTCGCGTCGCCGTGGCGGCCAGCCTGCTCGGCTCGAGACAGGAGCTGCTCGGCAAGTCGCAACTGATCGGTTGCGTATTTGGTCTGTGTTGCCCAGACACAGCGCAACAATGGGCCGATGACGTCAGATTGCGGCATACAGTGTTCGATCGGGCAGAGTAGGTTCAAATGATCCATGCCATCGATGGCCAGTGGTACCCGGCCATCCGAACGGCGACGCATCATCCGAGTGTTCAATAGTTGACGAGATACGCAGCCGCGCCTGTGGGCACGGTGATGCCGTCGGTAATGGTTATGTAGGCCATCTGGAATGCCGGGTCGGCATCGGGAAGCATGAACTGGAAGTCGTCGATGTAGCCCTCGGCACGATCATCAAGCTGCGTGTCGTCCGGCCACAGGAACACGACATCGTGGCCGGATTGAGGATCGTCCCAATCTTCGAAGTCGATCACGACTTCGGATCCGGTGCGGCGCCCATAACCGTAACTCAAGCGTTTCGGCCCAAGGAAGGGCAAGGTTGATCCTGGCAGTTGCCCGGCAGTGACCGAAGGTACCCCGCAGTAAACCTTGAAGTGGTCGCCCCCAAGGCTGACCGGCGAACACGCCTGGGTGTTCTCCCAAAGTTTCGGGCAACCATTGGCCTGATACTGGATTGCCCAACTGCCGCCCACGGGAATCGCGTAGGCATGCACCCTCGACGCAGTCGAGCACGCAGGACTCGTGTCGACCGTCAGTGTCATGAAGCCCAGTGACTGGCCGTCCCACGCAAAATAGTCCTGATCGTTGAACGTCACCTTGTGCTGCCGGGCCGCGAAAATGTTGGGATTCGGCCGAACGGAGTCAGTACTGAGACCGATTTCAATCCTGGCTGCGCAGGCACCGCCGGGTTGGTATTCCGCCTGGGTTGAACAGACGGTCGGCGAGCCTGAGTGAAAATCGCGACCGATCCAGCCATCCTTGGAGTCCACCGAGAAAATCCGGACTTTGTTGTCCGATCCCTGTGCTTCAAAGTAGAGCCGGACATGCTGGATCGGGGCATACATGGGCACCCCGTGACCGGTAAAGACGTCCTTCACCGGTGCAAAGCCCGATATCGATGCAGGGGATTGCAGCCCGCTGCTTCCTGCAAGCGACACGAAGCTGGCCCAGGAGGCAGGATCTGTGCCCACCACGGGCGCCGTGGACGGCCCGACAACCAGACTCGAACCAACGCCTGCGACACGTTTTGGCCCGTAATACAGTTGAACGTGGCCCGCATTCAACTCATCCCCATCCTGTCCGAAACGCGTGGCACTGAGGCGCGCATTGGTATCTGAAGTCAGGGTGTGCAGCCCTGCCACCGAATGCCCGGCACCCATGAGTCGCCAATACTCGCGTGCCGTTCGACCAAAACTCGGGGGATAGGATTGGAACTGACTGCATTCCGGGTTGGCGCAGGCGATCACATCCACACGGTAGTCCCGGTCCGCTTCCAGGCGTTCCATGACAGCGGAATCGGTTGTCGCCGTGACCCCGGCGACCACGGCGATCCCGCTGGGTTCAGGTGTCGCGCGGACTTCAAAATGATCGACGCTGCTGAACTGACCGAGTGGCCACGTCACCCGAAGTCGGGAAGACGCAAAGAGCGCAGAGCCAGACAGAGTGCCTGACTCAATGTTCTGCACGACCGGCGGTGGAATCTCGAATGAATCCCGGAACAGAGGATCGGGGGAAGTTCCGGCCGGAGCCACTCCGATGACGGAAAGGCCGGCGATGAGAGAAACGAGTCGGTGGTGCATGGAAACTCCTCAGGGAGGATCGGGATTGAGCAGGGTTTACGGCAGCAGCGACAGCCTCACTGCCGACAGGCGAAGGTCAAAATCCTAGGGAGCTGATGCTCAAGGCAGGGTCTGGACACGCTTGCATTTCGCTTCGATCTGCAGCGGCGACGGGAATCGGCCGGACGCCGGCGGCAACACGGACATGGCTCCTGACCGAAAGCGGCGCCTGCCAATCAAGGTCCGATCAAGCACGCCGCAACAGCCATCGCCGGCATGCTCAAGAACCGATGAAATCGATGAAAATTCAGACAATTACGACGCAACTTCGTTGTCGCTCGGAGCATGCGGATCTAGGCTGATCGACACCTTCATGGCGCATCTCCAAACGTGAACACTCGATATCCCCTGATGTTTTTTGCTGCAGTGATTGCCACTCCTGTACCGACCGAAGCCGAGACGACCGGGACGACCACGCTGGAGCTTGTCTGGTCGACCAGCGACGCCGGCGCGGCAGCCAGCACCGATGGCGCACAGATCCTCGCCGGAAGCTTTGGACAGGTCGACAGTGGCCCCAAGCTGACCGGCGGCACCTGGACACTGGATGGCGGCTTCTGGCCAGCACTCACGGCCGTCGCCACCCCACCAGTCGGCGACAGCGTGTTTGCCGATGGCTTTGAAAACAGCCCCTAGGCGTGCCGAATCCCTGAGTTTTGCCCCCTCACCTTGAGTCGTGCACAAACGCTCCGCTTCACGTGGGGCCAAACGTCGACCTGACCCAGCATTCTCCGCAACAACTTTCGAGGTCTCCATGCTCCGACCCCTTCTCCTCTCTGCCTTGCTGGCCGCCACCGGACTGGCTCATGGCGGAACCATCACGACGCTCGGGCACACGCTCAGCTATCAAGGCATCCTGAAGAACGCAGGTGCCACCGTCAACGGCACCTTCATCGTCGATATCTGCCTCTACGACAACATGCTTGCCGGAAACCTGGTCGGATGCCAGGAAGCGACCAACGTGGTCGTCGCTGATGGCTTGATGAATCTGGTCGTCAACTTTCCGGACGGCACGTTCGATGGAACCCCATTCTTCGCCGAAATCAGCATTGCGCCGAGCACGGGTGGCCCCTTCACCACGCTGGCGCCGCGCCAGGCGATCACCGCAGTGCCTGAAGCCGCGCACGCACAATTCGCCGATTTCTCGGGGACCACCGGCAGCGTTCGATGGACCGACATCACCAACATGCCGGCAGGATTCTCGGATGGCGTCGATGACATCGGAACCGGGGGCGGTGGCAGCGGGACCGTCACCAGCATCATCGCCGGCGCAGGCCTGAGTGGCGGCACCATCACGACCAGCGGGACACTTTCGGTCGACTTCGCGCAAGTACAACCTCGGATTGCCGGTACGTGCAACGTCGGTTTCTATTTCCGCGGCACCGACACCAGCGGCACCGCGCTGTGTGAACCCCTGCCCACCACGACCAGTACCGTGACACTGGGTAATTTCGGGTCCAGATTCGAAGTGGCCATGGCACTCCCAAGTGACGGCAGGCCGGTCATTGGGATCCAGGTTCTGGCGGCGGGGCAGACCGAGACGCGCCTGCTGCGCTGCGCCGATTCGCGCTGCTCCAGTCTTGGCAGCAATGTGCTTCTCCATAGAGTGACGCCTCTGGTCCCCACTTCGGTGTACAGCGAAGTCGGCATTGCC
>JBEIPT010000472.1:0-2784 GCA_040376895.1 Lysobacteraceae bacterium
CGAAGTATGCCGTTTTTCGAGCATACAAAAAGCTCGCAATGACAGCTTTGAGGGCTCCGGGGCCAGACTGCAGGTCACCGTCCAATTCTTCAATGGCGGAACGGTTCACTCCTGCGACACCACCACGCCGCGGCAATCACCAGGGGTCTGTCCGGTCCACCGCTTGAACGCACGCCGAAAGTTGGCGACATCGGTATACCCCAGCATTGCTGCGACCTCATCAACAGTGAATCGCCCGGACCGGAGTTGTGCGATCGCACGATGCTGCCTTGCCGCGTCCATCAGCTGCCGCCAACTCTGGCCTTCATCCTGCAATCGTCGATGCAGTGTCCGCGGACTCTGATGCATGAGTCGGGCACAGGTCGTCAGCGACGGAAACCCGTGATGTCGTTCGAGCAACAACCTCTGGATCCTGGCAGTGAGGCTTTGCTCGTGATGAAGGCGTTCGAGTTCCTGCGCGCAGACGGCCACACTGTGAGCGTAGGCTTCGGCATTGCCGTGAGGCAGGGGTTCGTCGAGTGTCCGTGTTGTCAGGACGAGGCAGGCTTGCGTCGATCCATATCGAACGCGACACCCAAACCATTCTTCGGCGAGTCTTCGATGCGCCGGTGCGGCAAATGGAAACCGGACTTCGTCGATACGATCGCTACGCATCGCCACGGCATCGAGCAGGTTCTTCAAAGCCAGACAAACCGCCTCCAGCACCACGATCTGCAAGTCACGAAGCGGCCGCGGTTCGACGAGTCGGATCCGGGCTTGCCTGGCGCCGCGTTCGATGCGTACCTGCACCAGACTCGTCCGCAGGCCCAGGAAGTGCTCAACCAGGTCCAGCGCTTCGCCCAATGTCTTGCTGTGACGGGCCGCCAGGCCCACCAACCCATGGCTGTCCGGCAGCATCCGCGCGCCGACAAGCAATCCGAGTGCAGGCTCTTTCGACATGATCAGCGCGGAACGGACGAGCTGGCGAAACGTGGCCTCGGGCAAAGCCGGCGCGTCGTCCTTCAATACCTCGGCGGAGACGCCACACGATGCGAGCCATGCCGTCACCGACAGATCTGCAGTGCGCACCTGATCGGCGATCTGGCGGAGATACATTGCCGGCAATGCCGCGCTGGTCGGGCCGGTCGGATTGGGTCGGGAGCGATGGGCGCGTGGTGTTGCCATGCTGCACATTGTCGGCCTGTTGCGACAACATGGCAAGAAATGACCCCATTAAGCCCAGTGCGTTGCCGTATCGTTCCGTCCACCATTCGATACGGCGGCGATCATGTCCCGAACCAGCCCCAACACACCGTTCCAGCTCGACCTGAACGGCCAGTCCGTGACCGCCAATCCGGGCACGACCATTCTTTCTGCGGCGCTCGCGCAAGGCATCGACTTTCCGAATCGCTGCCGTGTGGGCGGTTGTGCCAGCTGCACGTGCCAGATCCTCTCTGGCGAGGTGCATCAGCGCACTGACACCAGTTACTTGCTGACCGCCGAGCAGTTGGAAACGGGCCACGTGCTGGCTTGCCAGAGTGAGCCGCGATCGGACCTTCGTGTCCGTTTTGTCGCGGCGCCGGATGGCACACCTCGATTTGCCGCGCGGGTCATCGAACAACGTCGCTGCCACGACGACGTCACGATGCTGCACATTCAAGTGCAGGAACCATTCGACTGGACCGTCGGCCAGCACGTACAGATCAAATTTGATCGCTGGCCCGACATCGTACGGACCTACTCCCTGTCGACAGCGCCGGATGGCACGGGGCTGATCCGCTTGCTGATCAGACACCAGCCGGAAGGGCGCCTATCGCAGATTCTTGTTGCGGAGAACCTGGTGGGCAGCGACGTGCGCGTGTCTGCGCCGATGGGAACCTTCGGCTGGCGCGATCACCAGGCGCCGGCTCTGTTGATTGCTACCGGAACCGGCATTGCTCCGTTTCTGGCCATGCTTCGGGAGAACGCCGCCCGCGGGTTCCCGCGCGACGTGACGGTGTTGTACGGCGCTCGTGATGAGTCGGCCTTGTTGATGCGGGACGAGCTTGACGCGATGGTTCGGGACAGCGCCGGATGTCTGCGGTTCGTTCCGGTTTTGTCTGCACCTGCATCGGATTGGCGGGGTGCACGCGGACGGGTAACCGATGTGCTGGCAGATCATCTGCAGCCATCGCCCGATGTTTATCTTTGCGGCCAACCAGCAATGGTTGAGTCAGTGCGCAGCCGGCTGCGAGCCTTGGGTGTATCTGCCGATTCTGTGTCGGTTGACCGGTTCGACTCAGCCATGGCAACCGCGCCGGTCGAACGAATCGCGGGCGCGGAAGATCGCCCCGTCGCCGGGGTCTTCGACTATCTGAAGTATTTCGGTTTTCATCTGGTCGGGCTGTTCGCACTGGTGTCCCTGCTGGCCGGTGGTTTGTCGATCAGCATCGGCTTGTTCGGGGTGTTGGCGGCCTACGTACTGGGTGACGCCGTCTCGGGCGACGATACGCGAACACCACACTATCGATGGCCACAAGTCCTGACCCTGCAGTTGTGGTTGGCGTTGCCCTTGGTCGCGGCCATCACATTTGCAGCGATCTGGAGTGTGGCGCCCGGTGATCCCGTCGGTTTTGGTGCCACCTTGGGTGCCTGGACAGGTTATGACTTGTTGGCCGCGAAAGCTGCGACCGATCTTGGTCACCACATCTCCGGTCTGTTCCTGACCGGTCTGATGATCGGGATGATCGGCACGATCGCCGCACACGAGTTGACGCACCGCACCTGGGATCCTCGCTCGATGACGATCGGTCGCTGGTTGCTGGC
>JBEIPT010000262.1:0-5457 GCA_040376895.1 Lysobacteraceae bacterium
CCAATGGCATTCTCATTCTGGAAGGAACGGTCAAGACGTACCGGTATCTTGAAGACGAGGAAGTGCCCACCGGCGACCCGGCTGCCGCTGGTGCCGCCGCAGGCCCGGCAGGAGGGACGCCATGAAGCGAATGAAACCATCCTGGATGCCCGTTCGCCTGATGACCCTGCTTGCGGGTTCGTTGCTGATGACGGGTTGTGTGCCCGGGACACTTGATCTCGAACAGAAAATCGCCGACATCAAGGCCGAGCGGGGTATTCCGATCGAGCCGTTGCCGCCGATGAAACAATATCCGGCCTTTGCCTACACCGCGCACGATTTGCGTGATCCGTTCGCACAGTTTGGTGAGGACGACAATCCATCCGGTACGGACGGCGTCAGTGGACCAGACGACACTCGAGTCAAGGAACCGCTGGAAGCATTTCCACTGGACGCATTGGATATGGTCGGAACGATTGGTGACCCGATGAACGCCCCTACGGCTCTGATCACCGATCCGAGTGGCGCAGTACACCGGCTCAAGCCGGGCAACTACCTTGGGCAGAACGACGGCCAGATTACCGCCGTCTACGAAGACCGCGTGGAATTGGTCGAACTGGTTTCGAATGGCAACGGCGGCTGGATGGAACGTCCGGCTTCGATCGCCCTGGATGATGAATGAGGTCGCGGATCCCATGAACACACAAAAATCTGTACGCAAATCCATCGTTGACAGGTCGTTGTTTGCCCTGATGCTGATGGCGTTTGGTCTGTCCGCGGCGGCGAGTACCTTGAAGGACGTGTCCTTCGAGAGCCGTCCCGATGGAACCACCGACATCAAGCTGGTCCTCGATGAGGCTCCGGCTTCACCCAAGGTGTTCGCCACCGAAAATCCACCACGGATCGCCATCGATCTCGAGGCAACGAACAACGCGGTCGCCGAACGGCGAATCAATGTCAGCAGTGGCGCCGCCAACTCGATTGCCATCGTCGAAGCCGGTGGGCGAACACGCGTCGTGGTCGAGCTGTTCAGGCCAGCGACACACAGTTCGCGACTGGAAGGCAATACGATCATCCTGACCGTTGGTGGTGACGCCAGTGCAGCGGGTTCGACCGCGGCGGCCGCTAACGACGAACCATGGACCGAAAAAGCCATCCTGAAATCCGTTGACTTCCGTCGCGGCAGCAACGGCGAAGGTCGAATCGTCGTCAACTTCAATAGAGACGGCGCTGGGTCCGACATTCGCAAGGAAGGCAGCAACAAGGTTGTTGTCGATCTGTACGACGTGTCGCTTGCCGATGACCTGCCGCTGAAGCTCGACGTGACCGATTTCGCAACCTTGGTCAATACGATCGAAGCTCAAGAACGGGCTGGTGGGGCGCGTCTCGTGATCAACACGAGTGGCGCGTTCGAGCACATGGCCTACCAAACCGGCGAACAATTTGTCGTCGAAGTCTCCAAAGCCAAGGAGACGGACGAAGCTACCGAGCGGCGCAAGGCTGGTCAGCCTCAGGAATACAAGGGAACGCCAGTCACGTTCAACTTCCAGGATATCCCGATTCGAACGCTCCTCCAGTTGATCGCCGACATCAGTGAATTCAATATCGTGGTGGCAGACAGCGTCCAGGGCAACATCACATTGCGCATGGTCAATACACCCTGGGACCAGGCCTTGGCGGTCGTCCTTCAAGCCAAGGGACTGGATCAACGCCGTGAAGGCGGTGTGATCTGGGTGGCCCCAACGGCGGAAATCGCAACACGCGAGCAAGCGCTGGAAGACGCGAGAATTGCTATCGAGGATCGCCAATCCCTCGAATCGGAATACATTTCAATCAATTACGGCAAAGCCGAAGAAATCGCCAAACTGCTCACCGATGGAGCGAAGAAGGCACAAACGGGCGCTGCGGGACAAGCGAATGCATCGGAAGCGACTGGGTTCTTGTCCAAACGTGGCAGTGTCAGCTTCGACAATCGCACCAACACACTGTTGATTTCGGATATCCCGGAACGCATTCGCGAACTGAAAGCGCTGATCCAGATGCTTGACCGTCCGGTCGATCAAGTCCTGATCGAATCCCGAATTGTCATCGCCAACGAAACTTTCGGGAAAGAGATCGGGGCACGCTTCGGTGTCAGCGGCGGGTATGAAGATCACAACGGCAATATCATCACGACGTCGGGATCCGCTGAAGCCAATGACACACTGATCAATCAGGCGTTGGGCAATCGGTTGAACAATCGCCCGGCGTTCCCGATTTCTGTGCCAGGTCCGTCAGGTAGCGGCATCATCTCGCCGTTCCTGGGCAACCGACTCAATGTGAATCTGCCGGCCAACAGCTCTGCTCCGCGATTTGGGCTTTCGATCCTGGGCGCCGACTACCTGCTTGACCTTGAGTTGTCCGCGCTGCAGGAAGAAGGGTCCGGTGAGGTGGTTGCGAATCCGCGGGTCATCACGGCGAATCAGCGTGAGGCTGTGATCCGTCAGGGTGACGAAGTCGGTTACGTGACGATCACCTCAGCGGGTGGTGGTGTACCCATCCCGACCGTGGCGTTCAAGGAAGTGCTGCTTGAACTGAAGGTAACGCCCACCATCACGCAGGATGACCGCATCTTCCTCAATATGGCTGTCAAGAAGGATGAGGTGGCTGGTTTCGTAAGCACTTCGATCGGTGATGTGCCTCAGATCAACAAGCGCGAGCTCAACACTGCAGTTCTGGTTGAGAATGGCCAGACGGTTGTGCTTGGCGGTGTATACGAGTTCAAGAGCCGCGAGGATCTGCAGAAAACGCCGTTCCTCGGCGACCTGCCGTTGCTTGGTAACTTGTTCAAAACAAAACAATCGAGCGCCGAAAAAGCGGAGCTGTTGATCTTCGTGACACCGAAGATTCTGCGGCAGCGCGGTGCAGACAAGCGATAAACCGGGCGTGATTGCCAGAACACGAAGTATCGGAGAATGACAATGAAGCAACTCATCCGAGTAATTGCAGTAGCCGGCGCCATGGCGCTGGTTGGCTGCGGCGGTGGCGGCAGCAACGGCGGGGCCAATCAGCCCGCACAATTGAGTGTCGCCGCTACGCCCTCGTCGGCGAGCACTACACCGTTCAGTCTTGTTGATGTCCCGATCAGGGTCACCAACCCGAATGGCTCTTTTGCCCGCGACGGGACGACGGTCACTGTGCAGGTATCACCGCCCAGCATCGGCGTTGTATCGGCCCTGACTGCCGGTAGCGGCAGCACCAATCCGGTAGTGATCGGAGAGCGCGTTCAGTCGACAACGGTCGGCGGCAACGTGAACTTCCGGTTCCACAGTCGTGCAGTCGGTACTGCAACGATTACGGTCACCGCAGTCGACAGCACCGGTGGTTCTGCTACCGCCACGTCTTCGGCGACGATTTCTGTGGTTGCCGGAGCTCCCCGCGACCCCCGACTCACTCTGACCGCGGTAACGACGACGCTCCCTTCGAACCGTTTTAATGTCGATCCGTTCCTTGGTTCGCCCTATCTCGGTGAAGTGGCCATAACCTGGCGCCGACTCAATGGTGAGTTGGTCACCGTGTTCCCCACGGGACGCACGAATGTGGTGGATGTCACGGTGACGCCGGTACTCAATACGGGCGGCTTCTGTACGCCTGACGATCCGGATACAACACAAGTCAACGAATTCCTGCTGCGGCTTGCCACAGCGCCGGTTGAAACGAATGGTGGGCGCGCTGTCGTTTTCCTTCGCTCGCTTGATCAGCCTGGTACAACGACCGTTCAAGTTGCCGCACGCGATCCGGACACGGACGAAACTGTGCAGGCAGAGCTGACGTTCAATATCACCAACGGTACGCCTCGCTTGCCGGCGAGCGTAAACCTTGCCCGCGACCAGCAACAGGTCTATATCAGCGGTTCGGGTGGCAACACGTCGGAGCTTTTCCGAGCGACCATCACCGATGGTGCCGGCGGTCTGGTTGCAGATCCAGTCAGCGGATCTTCGGCTTTCAACAACGTGCTTGCCGAGATCGTCGGTGGTGCCCAAGGCAACGAGAAGTTGTCCGGCGTATCGGCCAGCGGCGCAACGGAGCGCTCTGGCAGCATCCGATTCCGCAGCTTCAGCGGTATCGCGCAATTTACGTATCAGTCCGGTACGCGTGCCGGCACCGTGCCGATTCGTGTCACGGTGGACCGCGCCGACAACAACGTTGACAACGGCATTCAGGATGCTCTGACGATCAACCAGAGTCTTACCGTGGGTGATGGTCGCCTGTTCGACCTCGACATCACGTCGCCGAACGTCAACACGATTCGCATCAACCCATTGTCGGAAGACGCTGAACCGCTTGATCCGGAAGACGACGGCAGCATCCTGCTTCCGCCTTACCCGGATGGCACCTACAGCTTGACGGTCGCTGCAATTGCCACCGACCGGTTCGGTCAGGCAGTGGTTCCGGGCACCGAAATCCGCTTTGGCGTGATCGATCACCCGCAGACCAACGGCTTCTTCTCGATCACCGGAAATGACGGCAACCCGGCCGAAGGCGGCACGACGTTCCTGGCTCCGTCGGGTGCGTTCCAGACTGCTGGTGGTGGTGCCGGTCCTGGCGACACAGTGCTGGTTTTTGCCGAAGAACTGAACGGCAATCGCGACCTGGAAAGTGCCCGAACCGTGGCCAGCGTCACCGGGCAGGGTTCTCTGACGACGATCTATCGGTTCAACTTGAACGATGACACAGGCGCCTCGGTCAACAATGGCCCGATCCTGCCGTACATCATCGGCCGGGCCACGGATGGCAACGTCTCGAGCGTCGTCGAAATCGACGACGGCGATGACACGACGCCGCCGCAGTTCCAGAGCTTTGGTGCCGCAGCGTTCACTGACCTCAATGGTGTCGCTCGGGTAACGCTGAATTATCCAACCAGCAAACTCGGCAAGTTGGCCGCGGTGTTTGCTCAGGGATCGGGCGAACTGGTGAACAACAGCGCGGAACTGGTGACCGACGTCGAGCTGCTGAGGTATGCAGGCGTCGCTCCGGGTACCTTGGTTGTGATTCCGGGTGAAATCCCGGGTAACCGCACTACGCAGGTTACAGCCTGCGTGGCGGATGCGTTGACTCACGGCCTGCAGGGTCTGTTCCTCGACTTCCGCTTCCGCAACATGAGTGCAGCGAACGGAACGGTGAACGGTCAGAGCGCCCCAGGCACTTTGAACGTCCCGACTGGCGAAGACGGCTGCGTCACGGTTGACGTCACCACGTCAGGTATCGTTCAACCTGCCGATCCGGCGAACACGCCTGAAATCGTGTTCTCGCTGGGTACGCTCCAAGGCTCTGCGCAAATCCTGACGGGACAGTTGTTCCTGTCGGCCTCGCCTGAATCCGTTACCGGTGATGGAGGCCGCCTGATCTCGCTGCAGTTGATCGACTCTGCGGGCAATCCGGTTCCTGGTGTGCTGATTACTGGCTCGTGTGCTGCGAACGGCGGTGTGCTCACCATCA
>JBEIPT010000555.1:0-2111 GCA_040376895.1 Lysobacteraceae bacterium
CTGGTCGCCTGCGGCTGGTTCGGGATCCAGACCTGGGTGGGCGGTGCGGCGATCTACGCGATCGTCAACGTGCTGACGAGTAACGGCATCCAAGGTTCGCCGCTTCCAGTGCTTGGCATCGATGCTGGCCAGACCGCCTGTTTCCTGGCGTTCTGGGCTTTGCACGTCTGGTTCATCGCGAATGGTACGGAATCGATCCGTTGGCTGGAGTTGTGGGCGGCCCCGGTGCTCATCGCCATGTGCGCAGGTTTGTTGTGGTGGGCATACGACCGTGCCGACGGCTTCGGGCCGATGCTCGCCACACCCTCCAAGTTTGCCGAAGGTGGCGAGCGTGCCGGTCAGTTCTGGTCGGTGTTCTGGCCATCGTTGACGGCAATGGTCGGGTTCTGGGCAACCTTGGCACTGAACATTCCGGACTTCACGCGGTATGCCCGATCGCAACGTGACCAAGTGGTCGGGCAGGCGCTCGGGCTGCCGCTGCCGATGGCCTTGTTGGCATTTGTCGGCGTTGCGGTGACTTCGGCGACGGTGGTGATCTACGGTGAAGCCATCTGGGACCCGGTGAAGCTGTCCGAGCGCATGGGTGGCGTCACGGTGATCATCGCGCTCGTGGCGTTGTTGCTGGCCACCTTGACGACGAATCTGGCGGCAAACGTCGTCGCGCCAGCGAATGGTTTTGCCAACCTGAGCCCACAGCGTATTTCTTACAAGCTCGGCGGGTACATCACGGCTGGTTTAGGCATCGCAATCTTCCCCTGGAAGCTGCTGGAGACAACGGGTGCATACATCTTCACGTGGCTGATCGGTTACTCGGCGCTGTTGGGTCCGATCGCCGGCATCATGCTGGTCGACTACTACCTGATCCGTCGCACGGAGTTGGATCATCGTGACCTGTTCCGGCACTCGGGTCGTTACGGCTACGGCAGTGGTTATCACTGGCCGGGTTTCATCGCGCTGATCATCGGTGTGTTGCCGAATTTGCCCGGGTTCCTCAAGGCGGCTGGTTTCGTCGAGTCCGTGCCGTCGATCTTCACGACGATTTATGCGTATGCGTGGTTCGTCGGTCTGGCGATTGCGGCGATCGTGTACCTGCTGCTGGTCAAACGCGTCCGGCCCGGCTGATGACACTCCGATCAAACCTGAATTGAGTTTCTGATTTTAAGGACGGCGTTGGTGCGCGGGTTGCCAAGGGAAAAAACGAAGAGATTCTTCTCCCGCTTGCGGGAGAAGATGCCGGCAGGCAGATGAGGGCAGTCTGGCGATAGGCCTTTTCCATCGACTATCTGTTGTCCGGCCATCGGCCGCGCCTTCGCGCCAAACTGTCCCTCATCCGGCCTTCGGCCACCTTCTCCCGTGAAACGGGAGAAGGGTCAAACGAAGCAATTTTTCTCCCGCGAAACGAGAGAAGGGTATCGACCTCGCGGCTGAAGACGCCCTACACAAGCCGTCGGCCGCGCACTTTCTGCATCGCCGCCGCCAACGCGCGTTCTACGAGCGGTTGTTCGTCCAGCAGGCGGAATCGCTCGGTCGCGAGGTCTGCTGCCAATTCGGGAAGTTTTCGTTCGGCGGATTTGATGCCGTTGCCGTTGACGAACATGAAGTGCTGATGGTCGCCACTGATCCATAGGAGCTTGACCTGTTCGATCTTGCCATCCGGCTTCACCATCTCGAACCATTGGCCACTTTTCAGTACGCGCGCACGTTCGATCGATTCGGCCAGTTTGACCTGTGCGCTGTCGTTCAAAGCCGTCGGGGCAGCCATCTGCGTTTCGGCCTGCTTGCTGGATGGATGAAGTTGGTCGAAGCGGACGCGAGCTTGGTTGCTCGCCTGCGCCATTGCAGCAGCAGCAATCGGGATGTCACGTTCGATTTGCACCAGTTCGCGCAGTCCTCCGATCACCTGATCACAATCAAGTTCCGTTACGCACGTCTGTTTGATGCCGCTCCGCAACAGGGTCTCCATGTCGTTGAACTGACGACGCCAAGGTGCGACCTGTTCCGGAGACGCATCGGCGCGTGGGAACGTCGCCAAGAGTTCAACCAGACGGATTGCGTCCAGCCACTCCCGTGAATCACGGCCATGGCGGACATGGGTCAGGACCAGATATTGC
>JBEIPT010000114.1:0-10117 GCA_040376895.1 Lysobacteraceae bacterium
ATGTCGACACCCTGGGCCTGGCACACACGAGCTTTTCCCTCGACCCATCCGGCGTGCCCATCCACAACCGTCACAGCGGACAGGTTGCAGACCACCCCGTGTTCATCGCCGGCGATGCGAACCACGATCGGCCTTTGCTCCATGAAGCAGCGGACGAAGGACGTATTGCGGGTGACAACGCAGGGCGTTTTCCTGATGTCCGCATCCGTCCGCGACGCGCACCACTGGCTGTGGTGTTCAGTGACCCGCAGATGGCACTCGCAGGTGCCAGCCATGCGGAACTCAGGGCCGCGGGAGTCCGTTTCGAAACGGGCCGGGTGTCATTCGAAGGACAGGGCCGCAGTCGTGTGATGGGCCGCAACCAGGGCGCCTTGCACGTGTATGGCGAAGTGGGAACCGGGCGCTTCCTGGGCGCGGAGATGATTGGCCCGGCAGCTGAACATCTCGGCCATCTGCTGGCGTGGTCGGCCCAACGTGGCGATACCGTCCAGACCATGCTGGACAGCCCGTTTTATCATCCAGTCGTGGAAGAGGGCCTACGAACCGCGTTGCGCCAATTGCAGCATTCACTGAACCTCGGGCCGGTTGCGCTCGAACACTGCCTCGAATGCGGACATGCTGCCCAATGACCACTCTGAAAAGGCGAAATCCATGATCGATGTCTACACCGCCAACACGTTCAACGGCATCAAGGTTCCCATTGCTCTGGAGGAACTCGGCGTGGCATACCGGGTGATCCGCATCGACCTGAACGCCCAGCAGCAGAAACGTCCGGAATTCCTGCGCCTGAACCCGAACGGGCGCATCCCGGTGATTGTGGATCACGATGGGCCCGACGGCACGCCGCTGAGCGTGTTCGAATCCGGTGCGATTCTCTGGTATCTGGCCGAGAAATTCGGAGGCTTGATGCCTGCCGATCCAGTCGAGCGCGTTCGGGCTCTCGAATACACGTTTTTCCAGGTGGGTGGCATCGGACCAATGTTCGGGCAGGCAGGTTGGTTTGCGCGCCAGAGCACTCCGGTGCCGGTCGCCATCGAGCGTTACCAGACCGAATCGAACCGCCTGACAGCGGTGCTCGAAACTCGCCTGCAATCTGCGCCCTGGCTGGCCGGCTCCTGTTATTCCGTGGCCGACATCATGAACTTTGCCTGGCTGCGCGAGGCGCATTATGCCGGCGTGCAGATTGGGGAATTCCCGGCTGTTCAGGCCTGGGTCGATCGCATCGCTGCACGTCCGGCAGTGGTGCGAGGCGTGCAGGCGATTGCCTGAGACGATCAGTCGGCGAATCGGCCCATTGTTGTTCGACACGTAATGGTGGGTTGCGCTTTTCGCGACTTCCCATGAACCAGGAGGGGGCCCATGATTCGCTCAACCCAAGCGTTCCCAAACCATCCAACCGAGCGGCCAGATGAACCCTTTACCGATCAATCCATCGACGCCGTTTCATGCCGGCGAACGGGCCATCCAGGAACAACTGGGCGTAGCCGAGCGCATGGCGATGTTCGGGAGCAAAGTGGTCCGCGACTTCATGCCCGACCAACATCGCCAGTTCTACGCTCAACTGCCATTTGTGGTTCTGGCCACCGTTGACGCGCAGGGCAATCCTTGGGCGAGCCTCATCGAAGGTGAACCGGGCTTCGCGAGCAGCCCGGAGCCGACCCTGCTCGCCCTCCATTCGGCTCCGGCCGAGCACGATCCAGCCCGATCTGGCTGGCGCGCAGGCGCCGCGATCGGGCTGCTGGGCATCGAGTTGCACACGCGCCGACGCAACCGCGTGAATGGCCTGCTGCAGTCAGGACCAGCCGGATTGCAGTTGGAAGTCGAGCACGCCTTTGGCAATTGCCCGCAATACATCCAGGCGCGGAGCTTGCACTTTGCTCACCCTCCAGGCGCACAGCCGACCGGACCAATCAGCCGTGGTGAGGCTCTGGATTCGATCGCATCCGGGATGATCCGCGCTGCCGAGACTTTTTTCGTGGCGAGTTATGTGGATCACGCTAGCGGCAAACGTTCGGTTGATGCGTCGCATCGCGCCGGCAAAGCCGGCTTCGTGCGGGTCGAAGGCAATCGTTTGAGCATTCCCGACTTCGCCGGCAACCTGCATTTCAACACCCTCGGCAACTTCGTCCTGAATCCTCGTGCGGGATTGATGTTCGTCGATTTCAGCTCGGGTGATGTGTTGCAAGTGGTCGGGCGGGTCGAGCTGGATTTTGACGCTGAAGAAACCCGCTTTTTCCAAGGCGCCGAGCGCCTCTGGCATGTCGACGTCGAGCGCTGGGTGTTGCGTCGTGGGGCATTGGCGCTGCGCGGCGACATCGGGCAGATGTCGATGAATTCGGCGCTGACCGGCTCCTGGGCCGAGACCCAGTCCCGATTGCAGGCGGAACGCCTGCGCGATCAGTGGCGACCGTTCCGCGTGACGCGAATCGAGCGTGAATCAACCACGATCAAGTCGTTCTGGCTTGAACCCGCAGATGGCGAAGGGCTCGGCCTGTTCGAAGCGGGCCAACACTTGCCGGTGCGCGCCACCTTGCCGACCTCACAAGGGACGGTCGAAAGGACCTACACCTTGTCCGTTGCGCCTTCTGACGGCGTGTACCGCCTCAGCATCCGGAAGCAGGGCCTGTACTCGGGTTTCATGTCGGATCAGGTTCGGGTTGGCGATCTCGTTGAGACGCGAGCGCCACGCGGAAACTTCACGGTCGACGCTCGCGAAGCGCGACCCCTGGTTCTGATCTCGGCAGGGGTCGGCATCACGCCGATGCTGGCCATGCTGCGCCATGTGGTCTATGAAGGCATTCGCAAGCGCCGAATCCGACCCACGTGGTTCATTCACGGCAGCCGCAATGAACACGAACGTGGTTTTTTTGCAGAGGTCGCCCAACTGGCGGAATCGGCGCGTGGCGCAGTGAACGTGGTGCAGGTCCTGAAAGAGCCGGGTGCAGGTTTACGGGAAGGCGCGGATTTTCATGCGGTGGGCCGGGTGGACCTGAAGCTGCTGAAGTCGGTGTTGCCTTTCGACGACTTCGATTTCTACCTGTGCGGACCTCAAGCCTTCATGCAGGACATCTACACCGGGCTGCGCAGTATGCGCGTGCCAAACGACCGCATTTTTGCCGAATCATTTGGTCCGGCCGGATTGTTGCGCGATGACTCGCCGACCACTGAGGCGGTCTCCTCGGAGCCCGTTCCCGTGTTCTTTGCGACATCCGGCAAGGAAGCACGCTGGAGCCCCGGCACCGGTAGCCTGCTGGAGCTGGCGGAGTCACGCGGCGTCAACCCCGCTTTTTCGTGCCGACAAGGCATGTGCGGCAGTTGCAGCCATACCCTTTCGTCCGGAACGGTCACCTATCCCACCTTGCCTTCGAGCGCCATCAATCCGGGACAGGTGCTGTTGTGTCAGGCGGTTCCTGCACAGGGCAGCGGCCCCGTGATTCTGGATGTCTGAGTACACCGGCAACCGAATTTCCAAGACATCGAATCACGTTCCAGCAAACAGGAATACCTGATGAGCACATTTTCCCGAATCCTCGAACCGTTCCTGCAATCTCCGCATGCACCCTGCGCCGCACCTGAAGTCGACCTATCAGGATTGATGAGCATGTCGCTGCTTGAGTGGCTGGACGAGCAGGCGCGAGAGTGCCTGGTCGATATGGACTATCGAAAGTTCTGAACGGCTGTCGGTCGTGATTCGCTGCGGACGCGCCCCACCCGGGGAAAAATGCCTCGACAACGCGCCGCAAAGAGAATGATTGAACAGGACCTTCAACTGCTCCCCCTAAGGAACCTTTGAATGATTCATAGGTTCCGTGCGATGCAGTGATACATCGCCGCAAGCAGCGATGTAAGTCGTTGATTTGGGTAAGGCAAGTCGGGACCTGTGCCGAACTTGCCGTCTCTGAATAAGTCCAGGAGGGACTTATTCAGACCCACCCTAAAGATTCACCAAGAACAATGATCTCCGACGCTCGTGCTTCGCGTATGTCCAGACAGGTCCGCAACACCGTGGATCAAACCACCCCAACCTGGAGCACACTCTATGAAGATCAACCTCGGCACCTTGTTTGCTGTATCCGCATTTCTGGCCTCTGGCTCGGCACTGGCCGACACGGCAGGCGATTACGGCCCCGTGGTCCAGGTTGTGGTCAACGGCACGAGTTCAACCGAATACACCCAAGCTCGCGGCCGGCTGGTCATTGACGAGGGGCAGGAGTTCTACCGCCACTACCAATGGGGCGGTACTGCCTGCAACGGCAAGAACATGAGCGCAGACGACATCGCCAACCTGCTCCTCGCACTGAAGGAACGACGTTCAGTGACCGTGACACCGATCTGGATCGCCGGTGCGGGTGGTACGCGATGCCTCGTCTCTTATCGCGTCACGGCAATCGAAGTGATTCAGTAAGCGCGTATCCTGGGCGCCGGTTGATCGCTCGCGAAGAATACCCCTCGCGCGCGATTTATCGCCGGCGCACATTCCAGCGACCAGGCTCGAAACCGAAGTTCCCTCACTCGTGGTCCTTCGGCGCGGCGATTTCGAGCACCACTGCAGTGCCGCAAGCCGGTGCCGTATCGACACTCAGGCGAGCGCCCAATTTTTGCGCACGAGTGATCATGCCACTGATTCCATATTGAGTCAGGGCACTCGGCGTCGCGACGAACCCCTGACCGTTGTCGACCACGGCAAACACGAAGTCTTTGTCGCGCCGCATTGCATGCAGCTCGATGCATCGCGCATTGGCATGTTTGACGGCATTGCTCAAGGCTTCCTGGAGGATACGCAACACCCCGAGCATCACTTCAGGGCTGAATCCCTGCAGGTCGAGTTTGTGATCCACACCCCAGATCAACTGGATTCCGCTCGCGCGGAGCAAGGGCTCGATGCGGCCACGAAACGCACCGAGCGCCACAGCCAGATCGCCGCCCTGCTGGTTCAAGGAATCCAGAACCAGACGCATGTCGACCAGCCCCGCGCGCACTGCCTCAATGATCTGAGTTCGCCCGACATTGGCGTCGTTCGCGAGATACACGAGCGCCGTCAACTGCCCCGCCACGCCGTCATGCATGTCCTGCATGATGCGCTGTCGCTCAAGCGACAGCGCGTGCTCCCGATCGGCGATCTTGAGCTTGGCGTAGTTGGCGGCAAGCTCTTCCTCGCGGGCTCGCACAGTTGCGGCCAGCTCCTCGGAATAACGAGCCATACGTGCTTGATTCGCCAGTACTCGGCGTCCCAGCTCCAGGCAAAAGGCGATGGAAATTCCGATGCCCGAAATCGGATAGAGGGCAAATGCCATGGGCCCGATCGTGCCCCGGATGGCATCATGCACGCCACAGATGGCCGGCAGAAGGGCAGCGGCCAAGGTCCACTGCGCCATCAGACTGCCGCGCTGACGAGCCACATAGCCGTAAAGCCGAAACACCACGTAGGGCAGAATCAGCATCGCACTCCACTTGCTTGCGTAGTGCGGCAGCGCAATGCGCCAATAGCCGTCCAGATTCGGCCAGAAGTTCGCGGCAAGTGCCAGCAAGGTTCCGAGAACGAAATAGGCGATCGCCGACCGGGTCAACCACCGTGGCGGAGACTCCAGAATCGAAACGATGAACAGTACCGAGAACGCAATGATTCCAAACAGCGACACGTACAGGGCGGAAAAGCGCAGCGACGTCGAAACGATCCAGTCGGGCACCAGATGCCAGAGTGCAATGATCAGCCAGAACGGCGACACCACGGCAAACCAGATCAGCACACCTTCCCTGGAGCCGCGCACGATGAGCGCCAACGCAAACAGCTGAGTCGCCAACTGCAGCCAGAACGAGCCTTGCACCAGATCATCGGTGAGCCAGTCCAAGCGCCGCAGCGGTTTTTCCAGTTCGGCGTAATTACCGAGATAGAACGGCATCACGCTGCCAGTACCGCGCCGCTCAATCGTCAGCAGCCATGCGACTTCATTCTCGCCCTGCCGAAGCAAGCTGATCGGGACACGAATCAATCGGGCGTCATAACGATAGACGCTCGGCGGGTCCGCCACGCGCCCTTTCATTTCAATGAGCGTACCGTTCACGTACAACGCGAAGTTGGCATCGATGTAGGGAAAATAGATCGCCGGATCGGTGAGATCACCGCGCTCATACCGGAAACGATACCGCCAGGCGGTATAGGGTGTAGTGCATCGAATTCGGCATACTTTGAGCGGCAGCTCAAAGGGTTTCCAGGCTTCCGGCTCGGTATCGCGCCAACTACCCAGATCGACTGGCAGCTCAGCCGGCCGCGCTTCGATGGAAGTGATTGCCGGCAAGGCCGGGCGGCTGCTGTACTCGAGCCAAGTGACCAACAAGAGAAACGCGGCCGCCAATGCCAGCGTGGGCAGCAATGCTCGTAACGATCTCACGATCGAAGCCAGCCCGCCTGGACTGCTTCGAACACGGCCTGCGAACGCGATGTGACAGCCAGTTTGGCGTAGATCTGCTTCACGTGATGATTGACAGTGTGCTTTGATATCTCGAGCATCGTGGCGGTTTCGTCGTAGCTGAACCCCCGTGCCAGCGCCATCAGCACTTCCCGTTCCCGCGCGGTCAGATTCATCAGCGCATGCTCCGCACTGCTCGCCGACGATGCCGCCGCTTCGTTCCGACGAATCTTGCGCAGCAAGTGGCCGGCCACTGCCGGATCCAGAGGTGCCCCACCCGACAAAACCTGAGAGATCGCCTGACGCATTTCGTCGACCGATGCATCCTTCAGCAGGTAACCGGCGGCGCCGAGTTCGATTGCAGCCAACACACTTTGCTCGTCACCCAACACACTGAACACAATCACGCTGACTTTCCGTGCGCTGAACTCTTCGATCAGATCCAGGCCACTGCCGTCGGGCAAACCAAGATCGAGGAGCAACACGTCACAGGGATTGATATCGTGTGCTCGTGCAGCGCGCAGGCTGTCGGCCTCCCACGCCCAAATCCAGTCACCTGATTGCTCGATGACACGCCGGACACCGAGGCGCAGCAGCGGCTTGTCCTCCACCATGGCAATCCGGACCGGTGTACCGACGCGTTGGTCATTTTCCATGACGCTCACTCTAGTGTCGATCCGTGCGTCTGTCGACGCGCCTGATGTTTCAGGCGCGCCGATCCAACCAAACGGCTGGCTCGCCCTAGATCATTCAAAGCCGTTCCGGAACATGAACTCGACAACACGCACGTCACCGACGTTGGCGTTCCCGCGCATCCGTCGCCACGGACCGCGACGGGGATTGGCGGGCGCGGTAGTGCCCGACTGGGTCACGGAGAACGGCGCATACAGCGCTCGGGCACGCCAGGCGTACATACGATTGAGCGTGAGGCCACTGGCGATGCTGGCGACCACTGCACCGTTCGCCGTTGCCGTTGTGTCGACCCAGTTTGGCGTGACGAACTTCTGGCAACTGCCGTGACCGAAGGCGACGCCCGCCGGGCAAGCCTCCAGTTCCAGTTTGCTGCGCTCACGACCCAGGCTGCTGATGTTGGTCATGGCAACCGTGAACCCATTCGAATTCTGGGACCGCCCCCAGAAATCGATCGGTCCGCTCGCCAGAGCACTGAACTGCTGAGGCAGTACCGACTTGCCGACGCTGTTGCTGAGGTAGACGGAAGCCGCACCCTCATCTGTCGAGGCACCGCCGTCGAAGGCGGGCGCACCAACGATCGGGTCAGCGAAACCATCGCCATTGACGTCGGCAAGCGCGACACTGAATCCCTGACGGGTCGCCAACTGCGACTGAGCCATGCGTACCGAGTGTGTAATCGTCAGTCCGGAAGGGCGACCGAGATACAGGAAAACCGCGCCTTCATCGTTGCTGCCGACCACATCGAATTCCGGGGCACCGACCAGGACGTCCGAGAAACCGTCGTCATTCACGTCACCCGCACCGGCAACCGATGTCCCAAAACCTGAGTCGATCTGGTCAACCTCGAGTGTCGTGTCCGCGGTGGTCGGGAAGGCGCCGGCCGCACCCTTGAAGATGAAGACACGCCCTTCATTGAGTTGGCCATTGTCGAACTCGTTGGCGCCCACGATCAGGTCCGAGAATCCGTCGGCATTGATGTCGCCGGCGCTGGCTAGCCCGCTGCCCATGCGACCGTCCGTTTGACCACTCACGAGATTCGCATCAGGAGTGGTGTCGAAGCTGGCACCGCCGAAGAAGACACGAACCAGACCGCTGTTGCTGGCGCCGCTGGCATCGAAACCGATGGCGCCGCCGGCGATATCGGCAAAACCGTCGCCATTGAGATCACCCGCACCAGCGACGGTCCAGCCCAGGAAAGCACTCGCCTGGCCACCGAGGAGCACCGCATCAGCCGTAGTGTCAAAAGCGGCGCCACCGAAATAAAGGTGCATCGCTCCTTCGTTGTTGTTGGTGCCGTCGAAGTTGGGGGCACCCACCAGAATGTCGCCGTATCCGTCCCCGTTGACGTCGCCCGCGTAGGCGACGCTGTGCCCGAAATTTGCGCCGATCTGATTGATTTCGATGGTGACGTCCGCTTGTGTGTTGAATGCCCCGGCGCCACCGAAGTAAATCGAAACCGCACCTTCCAGATTGCTGCCGTTGCTGTATTCCGGTGCGCCTACGATCACATCCCCGAAACCATCCGAGTTGACATCGCCCACCGCGACCGAGCCGCCGGCGCGCATGTCGGCCAACGTCCCGTCGATTTGTGCGTCAGCCACAGTATTGAAGCCCGCTGCGCCACCGAGAAACAGGGAGACCCGCCCACTGTTCTGCCCGCCGCTGCCATCGTAGCCAAACGCGCCGGAAACCAGGTCTGCGTAACCGTCTCCGTTGACATCCCCGGTCGCCACGCTATGCCCGAGTTGCCCGCTGCCCTGGCCAGATTCGACGCGTGCATCGGCCAATCCGTTATCGATTACCGTACCGCCAAAGTAGACCAGCGCGCGCCCCTGGTTGGTGAACGTATCGGTGAAATCCGGCATGCCGGTGATGAGGTCGGTGTATCCGTCACCATTGAAGTCACCGCCCGACAGCGAGAAACCAAGGCGCGCCGGTTGCGATAGCCCCGTGTCGAACTGTTTGTAGGCAGTGGTGCTGATGCCGGTGGCCGCACCGAGGTACACAAAGACTTGACCGGAATCGGCGCTCACCCCGTCAAACAGGGCAGCGCCTACCGCGATGTCGCCGTATCCGTCTGCATTGATGTCGCCGAGGCTGGCCAACCCGCTGCCCATGGCAGCTGCCGCCTGATTTCCTTCGAGTGTGGCGTCCAGCACGTTGTTGACGGTGCTGCCGCCATAGAAGACGAACGCGCCGCCTTCGTCTGTTTGCCCACCGTCGTAGCGCAATGAGCCGATGATCACGTCGCTGAACCCATCGCCGTTGACATCGCCGGCACTACCGACTGTTGTGCCAAGTTCCGCATCCGCCTGGTTGATCTCGAATTGCGCGTCAACAACGGTACTGAACGCACCAGCGCCACCGAAGTACAGGAATGCGGCACCTTCATTGGCTTGTCCGTTCGCAAAAAACGGCGATCCGATGACGATATCGGCGAAACCGTCGCCGTTGACGTCGCCAGCACCCGCTACCGAACTGCCCAGGCGTACGCCCCCTACGGTCGATTGAATATTGGCGTCCACCGTGGTGTTGAACGCGCCAGCCCCGCCGAAGTACAACAAGGCCGCGCCGGTATTGGTCGCTGCACCGTCGAATCCGCTCGACCCAACCAGCACGTCGGCGAAGCCGTCACTATTGACGTCGCCAGCGCCCGCCACACTGACGCCGAAGAAAGCACTGGCCTGATTCAGGCCGAGGGTGGCGTCCGGCGTGGTGTCGAAAGCACCACTGCCACCAAAATAGAGGAAGGCACGGCCATCGTCGGCGCCCGACGCATCGAAGAACGGCGCACCAACAATCAGGTCGTCGAAGCCATCACCGTTGACGTCGCCGGCACTGGCGACCGAAGCTCCAAACCGGGCGTTGGCCTGGTTCACTTCCAGGATCGCGTCGGCGCTCGGTTCGACGCCGTTGCCGAACCCGAAGTAGATCATCACGGCGCCTTCGTTGGTCTCGCCGTTGCTGTAACCGAAGATGCTGACGGCCATATCCTGAAGACCGTCGCCATTCACGTC
>JBEIPT010000546.1:0-2215 GCA_040376895.1 Lysobacteraceae bacterium
GCACAAGCGGCAATCAGCGCCAACAACAACATCGAACTTCGCTTCATAGGAATGTCCCAAGCCCGGAATAAGTTTGGTTGCACGGAAACGCCGGAAGTATAACCCTGCCGGCCCTGCCTCGAAAGTTCGAGTGCGTGCTTACTTCATGCGATACGAAATTCGACCTTTCGTCAGGTCGTAGGGCGTCATCTCGACCTTGACCTTGTCTCCGGTCAGGATGCGGATGTAGTTCTTGCGCATGCGCCCGGAGATGTGCGCGGTGATGACGTGCCCGTTATCGAGCTTCACGCGGAACATCGTGTTCGGCAAGGTTTCCAGCACCGTGCCTTCCATTTCGATTTGATCGTCTTTAGACATTGCTGCTCGACTGAGGTTAACCCACGGATGATGACAGACTTTGGTCTGGCGTCCAAGCAGCAGGCCGGTTCAGCAGGGCCGAACGGGCTGAATCGACTGGCCAGTCGGCGTGCCAGGAGCCACCGGACGGGATTTCGGCGCAGAGTTTGCCAAGACGCACGGCGAACTCGGCGCGTGGCATCAACACGCCGCCAAGTGAACTCAGGTGGGCCGACTCGACCTGTCCGTCGAGCAATTCGAAGCCCTTGGCACGAAGTCCCGCGGTCAGGGCATAAAAGGCGAGTTTCGACGCCTGGCTTCGGGTCGAGAACATCGATTCACCAAAAAACGCCCGACCCAGCGCCACGCCGTAGATGCCGCCGATCAGCGTATCGGCCTCCCAGACTTCCACCGAGTGGGCCACGCCAAGTTCGTGCAGGCGGCCGTATGCGGCCAGCATCGGCGCGCCGATCCATGTGTCCCGACTGTACGAACGAGGTGCGGCACAGGCCCGCATCACACGACCGAACGCCCGGTCGGCGGTGATGGTCCACGGGCACTGGCGGAACCAGCGCGCCAGTCGGCGATTCGGCCACGTGGTGATCGGGTCGAACACCAGTCTCGGGTCCGGGCTCCACCAAAGAATGGCTTCACCCTCGTTGAACCACGGAAAAATGCCGTGACGGTACGCGTCGATCAGTCGCGTCGGAGACAGATCACCACCGGCACACAACAGTCCGTTCGGTTCGACCAGCGCCCGATCGACCGGCGGAAATGCCTGACGATGGCCCGGGCTGAGGATCGGAATGCGGATCACGCGCTGGACTCTGCCCGAAACGGGCTTTCTGCGGCCAGGGTCACGCCGAGATGCTCTTGTGCCTCGGTTTCGGAGACCACATGACGCGCCACGGCGCCATGTAGTCCCGGGTGCGCCAGGCGATGGGACGACCACGTGCGCACGGGGAGAAACCCGCGGGCGAGTTTATGTTCGCCTTGTGCGCCGGGTTCAAACACCGACACCCCGGCTGCGATGGCGTAGTCGATGCCCTGGTAATAACAAGTTTCGAAATGTAGCCCTGGCGCGTCACGCAGGGCGCCCCAGTAGCGCCCGTACAATCGGCCGCCACCTTCCATCAGCAATGCCGACGCACACGCTTCATCGCCGTGCCAGGCCTGCACCAGACGGACGCCCAATTCCGGTGCCGCGCAGATGCGGACAAAACACTCATGCGTCAGGGCCGCGGTGTTGCCCTTCTCGCGGAATGTCGTGCGATAGCAGCGAAACATCAGATCGATGTCAGCGTCGGTTGCATCCAGGCCCGACACCTGTCGGAACGTCCAACCGGTGTCGGCCAGCTTGCGCCGTTCCTGACGGATGTTCTTGCGCTTCTTGTGGGACAGGGCATCGAGGAAATCGTCGAAATCCCGCCAGTTGCGATTGTGCCAGTGGTATTGCCAGTCCAGGCGTTCGATCCAGCGCGGATCCTGGGCACGCTCGGATTCCATATGGAAATTGATGTGCGCCCCGGACAGTGCATGTTCGTCGACGACCGATTCGATCTGTTGCCGCAGGGCCCGATGAGCCGTGGCGGCATCGGGCCAGTACCGGGCATCGAACAGCAGCCTGGGACCGGGAACCGGCGAATAGGGCACGCCGACCAGCAGTTTCGGGTAATACGGAATGCCGCTGCGATGGCTGGCGTCGGCCCAGTGCCAGTCGAACACGAACTCGCCATGCGAGTTGTGTTTCAGGTAGGCCGGCGCGGCGGCGACCAGCTGGTCGCCTTCGAATCCCAGCACGTGGAATGGTTGCCAACCGAGATCTGCGCATACCGAGCCACTCTTTTCGAGTGCATCCAGAAACGCGAACCGGACAAAC
>JBEIPT010000473.1:0-2782 GCA_040376895.1 Lysobacteraceae bacterium
CCAGCAGCACGTGCTCGCGCGTCTGCGGCATCGCGCCGTCAGGCGCCGACACGACCAGGATCGCGCCGTCCATCTGCGCCGCGCCCGTGATCATGTTCTTGATGTAGTCCGCGTGGCCCGGGCAGTCAACGTGCGCGTAGTGGCGGTTGGCCGTCTCGTACTCGACGTGCGCGGTGTTGATGGTGATGCCGCGTGCCTTTTCTTCCGGCGCCGCGTCGATCGCGTCATAGGCCTTGAACTCGCCACCGAAACGCTCCGCGCCGATCTTCGTCAGCGCCGCCGTCAGCGTCGTCTTGCCGTGATCCACGTGACCAATCGTCCCCACGTTCACGTGCGGCTTGGTGCGTTCGAATTTACCCTTTGCCATGACTGCTGAACCTCAAATTGAAACTATTGGATTAGGAAGATTTCTTGATGACTGCTTCGGCGATGTTGTTCGGCGCTTCGGTGTAGTGATCGAATTCCATCGTGAACACCGCGCGGCCTTGAGACATCGAGCGCAGGTTGGTGGCATATCCGAACATTTCACCCAGCGGAACCAGCGCATTGATCAGCTTGCCGGACGGCGAGTCGTCCGAACCTTGCAGCAGACCACGGCGACGGCTCAGGTCACCCATGATGTCGCCCATGTAATCTTCGGGCGTCACCACTTCGACCTTCATGATCGGTTCCAGCAGGGCCGGATTGGCCTTGTGGAAACCTTCCTTGAACGCCATCGAGCCGGCGATCTTGAACGCCATTTCGTTGGAGTCGACGTCATGGTAGGAGCCATCGACCAGGCGGACCTTGATGTCCACCACCGGGAAACCTGCGAGCACGCCGTTCTTGACCTGCTCCTGGATGCCCTTGTCGACTGCCGGAATGTATTCCTTGGGAATCACGCCGCCGACCACACCGTTTTCGAACACGTAACCGGAACCACGTTCCAACGGCTCCATTTCGATCCAGACGTGGCCGTACTGACCGCGACCGCCCGACTGGCGCACGAACTTGCCTTCGACGCGAACGTGCTTGCGGATCGCTTCGCGGTAAGCCACCTGCGGCTTGCCGACATTCGCTTCCACGTTGAACTCGCGCTTCATGCGGTCGACGAGGATTTCGAGGTGCAGCTCGCCCATGCCGGCGATGATGGTCTGGCCGGATTCTTCGTCGGTGCGCACGCGGAACGACGGATCTTCCTGCGCGAGACGCGACAGAGCGATACCCATCTTTTCCTGGTCGACTTTCGTCTTCGGTTCGATCGCCATGGCGATCACCGGCTCCGGGAAGACCATGCGCTCGAGCGTGATGACGTTGCCGGTGTCGCACAGGGTGTCACCAGTGGTGACGTCCTTGAGACCGACCGCGGCAGCGATGTCACCTGCGCGCACTTCCTTGATTTCCGAACGCTCGGCGGCATGCATCTGCAGCAGACGACCGATGCGCTCTTTCTTGCCCTTGACCGGGTTCAGCACGGTGTCACCGGAGTTCAGCGTGCCCGAGTAGACACGGAAGAACGTCAGCGAACCCACGAACGGGTCGGTCATGATCTTGAAGGCCAGCGACGAGAACGGCTCGGAATCGCCCGCCTTGCGGGTGGTTTCCTTGTCGTCATCGTCCGTGCCCTTGACGGGCGGACGATCGGCCGGCGACGGCAGGTAACGCACGACCGCGTCGAGCATCGCCTGCACACCCTTGTTCTTGAACGCGGTGCCGCAGAAGACCGGGATGAGCGTGTTCGTCACGGTACCGTTGCGGATACCGGAGATGATCTCTTCTTCGCTCAGTTCACCGGTCTCGAGGTACTTGTTCATCAGCTCTTCCGATGTCTCGGCAGCTGCTTCAACCATGTACTCACGAGCCTTCTTGCACTCGGCGACCAGGTTTGCCGGCACGTCGATGTACTCGAACTTCATGCCTTGCGTCGACATGTCCCACTGGATCGCCTTCATCTTGACGAGGTCGATGACCCCTTCAAAGTTTTCTTCGGCGCCAATCGGAACCTGCATCGGCACCGGATTTGCACCCAGACGCGACTTCAGCTGGCCGACGACCTTGTTGAAGTCGGCGCCGGCGCGGTCCATCTTGTTGACGAACGCAACACGCGGCACGCCGTACTTGTTGGCCTGGCGCCACACCGTCTCGGACTGTGGCTGCACGCCACCGACCGCACACAGCACGAACACCGCGCCGTCGAGCACGCGCAGGGAACGCTCGACTTCAATGGTGAAGTCAACGTGGCCCGGGGTGTCGATGATGTTGAAACGATGTTCCGGGAAGGACATGTCCATGCCCTTCCAGAAGCAGGTCGTCGCGGCCGACGTGATGGTGATGCCGCGCTCTTGTTCCTGCTCCATCCAGTCCATCGTCGCCGCACCTTCATGCACTTCGCCAATCTTGTGATTGACGCCGGTGTAGAAAAGGATGCGTTCGGTCGTGGTGGTCTTGCCGGCATCGATGTGAGCCATGATGCCGAAGTTGCGATATCTATCAATTGGGGTCGTACGTGCCACGGGAGATCCCTCTCTGTATTACCAGCGAAAATGCGAGAAGGCTTTGTTAGCTTCTGCCATGCGGTGTGTTTCTTCGCGCTTCTTGACTGCGCCGCCACGGTTTTCCGAGGCTTCGAGCAATTCAGCGGCTAATTTGCGGGGCATCGAGTTTTCACCACGCTTGCGTGCCGATTCAATGACCCAACGCATGGCGAGGGCTTGACGACGCGACGAACGGACTTCAACTGGCACCTGGTAGGTAGCGCCACCGACGCGGCGGGATTTTACTTCCACCGCAGGTGCGACATTAC
>JBEIPT010000538.1:0-2283 GCA_040376895.1 Lysobacteraceae bacterium
CCCATCATTTCGAGATGTTCCTGGTCCTGCGTCATTGACTTGCCGATATTTCGCAACAACTGCCATTGCAGGCCGGGCATCCGTTGCGACAAGCGCTCCAGGCTGGCCATGGGCACTTCGCAAACGAGGCTCGATTCGAGCGCCACAGCGTCACAGCGATGGGTGCCAGCCGCAAGGCCATCCAGTCCGATCAACTCACCGGGAAGGAAAAACGCCAGTGTCTGTTCCTCACCACCTTCGTTGACGACTGTCGTTTTGAACGAACCCTGGCTGGCCACGAACACCGCTCGCTGGGCTTCCCCGGCGTTGTAAAGCCGGTCGCCGCGCTGCATCGGACGGCGCTGCAGAACGATTTCTTCCAGTCGCTCGATTTCGTCGACAGACACGGAGGCGGGCAGGCACAGGGGGTGCAGGGCGCACTCGCTGCATTTGACGCGGTTTGCTTTCATCCGCCAAGCGTACGCAAAAACACCCGATCAGGGAAACCAAACCTGCATCCGGCCACAAAACATTGCGTGCCGGCAATGCCGGGAGGCTACTGCGGACCCGGGAAATGTTCGACGTACTTGATCGTGAAGTCGGGGAAACTGTCCACGAACTGGATCTTGTAGTCGGGAAAACTCTCTACCATCTGCCATTGTCCGGCATCGTCCGGGAAATGCTCGACGACCTGAACGTGCAAATCGGCAAAACTGTCCACCACCTTGACCTTGTAGTCGGGGAAGGAACTGACGATCTGGATCCGGCCCTTGATGGTCGAAACATCGGGTTTCGCGTCGGCCAACGTCACCGGCGCCAGGATCAGACCGAACAGGAGGCTAGCCAAACACCGGTGCATGGACATGGAATTTCCTCGGGACGCACAACGTTCATAGGCAGATGCCGCTGAATGGTGCATGAGCGCTGCCGCGGGCCGTCCATGGCCCGCGCTTGGACATCGTTCAAGAGCGATCCGCCATCCCTGACTACTGGGCCACGCTCACTTTGGGTGCCGTTTCGCCGGACAGTGACTGCGCGCGGTCGAGCAGGCCAATGAACTCGTCGCGGTAACCGAACGGGTCCTGACCCTTGTGCTGACGCGCCAACTTGCTGATTTCGGTAAACGAGAAGCCGCCGATATGCTCACCGCCGCGCAGGCGATCGGCAAACGCGGCGACTGCCGCGGCGAAGCCCAATCGGGCGCTGACCGTACCGCTGATCTGTTTGCGTGCAATGGGGTAACTGATCAGCTCGCTCGTGTCGGCATCGGGAGCCTTGTAGCGGAGCTTCAGGAACGCCAGTTCCGATCCTGCTGGATTGGGCGTACCGGTTTTGCCATAACGCAGCGGATCCATCTGCTCGCCACCACTTCCGGTCAGCGCGATTTCATACAGCGCGGTGACATCATGGCCCGCTCCGATCTCGCCGGCATCAACCCGATCGTTGTTGAAGTCTTCGCGTGCGAGCATCCGGTTCTCATATCCGATCAAGCGGTACTCGGCGACTTGCGCCGGGTTGAACTCGATCTGGATTTTCACGTCCTTGGCGATCGTGAACAGCGTCGAGGTCATTTCTTCGACCAGTACCTTGTGGCCTTCCTGAAGCGTGTCGATGTAGGCGTGGTTGCCATTGCCGACGTCCGCCAATTGTTCTGACAATTCGTCGTTGTAATTGCCCTGGCCAAAACCGAGCGTCGTCAACGAGACGCCGGTCTGGCGCTGCTCGGACACCATCGACTTGAGCGCTTCGTTGTCGACGAGTCCGACGTTGAAGTCGCCATCGGTTGCCAGGATCACCCGATTCACGCCGTCGCGGATGAACGCACGGCGAGCCTGCTCATAGGCCAGCGTGATGCCTTCGCCGCCATTCGTCGAGCCACCCGCAGTCAGTTGCTCCAGCGCGGCCAGGATCGTCTCATGCTGATCGCCCGGAGTAGGAGGCAGCACCAGCCCGGCGGAGCCCGCATAGACGACCAGACTGATCCGGTCCTTCGCGCGGAGCTTCGGCACCATCAGCGCGAAGGATTGCTTCAGCAAACCGATCTTGTCGGGGCTGTCCATGGAGCCGGAAGTGTCGATCAGGAACACGAGATTCGAGGCGGGAATCGACTCCTGTGCGATCTCGTAACCCTTCAATCCAACCATCAGCAGATGCCGTTTGCCGTTCCAGGGCGCCGGCGCCAGTTCGGTATGGACGGAGAACGGCTGCTGGCGGCTCTCCGGTGCCGAGAAGCCATAGTCGAAGTAATTGATGAACTCTTCTGCCCGGACGGCGTCGGCTGGCGGCAGATATCCTCCTGCCAAC
>JBEIPT010000133.1:0-9114 GCA_040376895.1 Lysobacteraceae bacterium
CCAGTTCGCCGTGTCGCCGGAATGCGGGCTCAGGCCCGCAATCGCGCAATCGCCCGGTCCAGGCCGGCGAGCGTCATCGGAAACATCCGGTCGGCCACCAGCTCGCGGGTCATCGCGATCGACGGCGTCCAATCCCAGTGTGCTTCGGGAACCGGGTTCAGCCAGACCGCGCGTGGGTACGTTCGTGTGATCCGGTCGAACCATGTGGCGCCGGACTCTTCGCTCCAGTGTTCGATCGAGCCGCCAGGCATGCTGATCTCAGAGGGCGCCATGCTGGCATCCCCGATGAAGATCACGCGGTAGTCGGCGCTGTATTTGTGCAGGATGTCGAAGGTCGGAGTGGTTTCCTGCCAGCGCATCCGGTTGTCCCGCCAGACCCGGTCGTACAGAAAATTGTGGAAGTAGAAGTGTTCGAGGTGCTTGAACTCGCTCTTGGCAGCCGAGAACAGGTCCTCGCACAGGCGCACGTGTTCGTCCATCGAACCGCCGACATCGATGAACAGCAGAACCTTTACGGCATTGTGCCGCTCGGGACGGAACTTCAGATCCAGCCAGCCGGCGTTGCGGGCGGTACCGCGAATGGTGTTGTCGAGATCGAGTTCCTCGGCGGCACCGAGACGCGCGAACCGGCGCAGTTTGCGCAGAGCCACCTTGATGTTCCGTGTCCCCAGTTCAACCTGATCGTCGAGATTCGCGAATTGGCGCTGTTCCCAGACCTTGGCGGCCGAACGGTTCTTCGAGCTGCCACCCACCCGGATACCACCGGGATGGAAGCCGCTGTTGCCGAACGGCGATGTGCCGCCGGTGCCGATCCATCGGCTGCCCCCGCGGTGCGCTTTTTCCTGCTCCGCAAGGCGTTCGGCGAATTGTTTCATCAGCTCATCCAGACTGCCGAGTTGCTGGATCTTCGCTTTTTCGGCATCGGTGAATTCGCGCTCGAACTGCTGCCGCAACCAGTCTTCCGGGATTCGGCCGAAGAGCGCATCGCCCGCCCGCTCGATTCCGTCGAACCACGCCTTGAACACGCGGTCGAATCGGTCGTACTGGGTTTCGTCCTTGACCAGGCACGTGCGCGCGAGCGAATGGAACTCGTCGATCGAACATTGCGCGAAGCCACCCTTCAAGGCCTCAAGCAGGGCGAGAAATTCGGTGATGCTGGTCTTCAGCCCGCCCAGCCGCATCGCCAGAAGGAACGAGATCAGCATGACCGATTCAGCCGCGGCGCGACAGGAAGGCCAGCTTCTCGAACAGCTGCACGTCGGCTTCGTTCTTCAGTAGCGCGCCGTACAGGGGCGGAATGGTCTTCTTCTGATTCTTCTCGCGCAGTACTTCCACCGGAATGTCTTCGGCAACCAACAGCTTGATCCAGTCGAGCAGCTCCGATGTGCTGGGCTTCTTCTTCAGCGCGGGTGTCTCTCGCACCTGGAAAAACGCGGTCAGGGCTTCATTGACCAGGTCGCGTTTGAGGTTCGGGAAATGGACATCGACGATCCGGTTCAGTGTCTCCGGATCAGGGAAGCGGATGTAGTGGAAGAAGCAGCGGCGCAGGAAGGCGTCCGGCAGCTCTTTCTCATTGTTGCTGGTGATGATGACGATCGGCCGGTGGCGTGCACGGATGGTCTGTTGGGTTTCGTAGACGAAGAAGTCCATCCGATCCAGCTCCCGCAGCAGATCGTTCGGGAACTCGATGTCGGCCTTGTCGATCTCGTCGATCAGCAGCACCACACGCTGGTCACTGCTGAATGCCTCCCAGAGTTTTCCGGGGACGATGTAGTGGGCGATATCGGCTACGCGTGGATCGCCCAGTTGCGAATCGCGCAAACGCGCGACTGCATCGTACTCATAGAGCCCGTGTTGGGCCTTGGTGGTCGACTTGATGTGCCACTCGATCAGCGGGGCGCCCATCGATTTGGCCACTTCTTCGGCAAGCAGCGTTTTGCCGGTGCCGGGTTCGCCCTTGATCAACAGCGGGCGAGCGAGCGTGATCGAGGCGTTGACGGCCAGTTTCAGATCGTCGGTGGCAACGTACCGTTCGGTGCTGTCGAAGCGCATGGCGGACTCAAGGGTTGGGGGCGATCCGCTGTTTCGCTCGGCGCGCCATCAGGCGCGCGGCGAGGATGCCGATTTCGTAAAGAATGCACATCGGAATGGCCAGCAACAACTGACTCATCACGTCCGGTGGGGTCACGACGGCGGCAACCACGAACGCGCCGACGATCACGTAACCGCGGGCCTCGCGCAGTTGATCGATGCTGACCCAACCAAGCAGTACCAGGATCATCACGACGACTGGCACTTCGAAACACACGCCGAAGGCCAGAAACATCACCAGCACGAAATCAAGGTACTGAGTGATGTCGGTCATCACCGCCACCCCTTCCGGGGCGAAGGTCTGCATGAATTTGAAGACGGCCGGGAGCGCCACGAAAAATGCGAACGCACATCCGATGTAGAACAGAGCCACGGCAGAAAACAGGATCGGCACGGCCAATTTGCGCTCGTGCCGGTACAAGCCAGGCGCGACGAACGACCAAGCCTGATAAAGGACCCAGGGTGCGCTGACCACCAATGCCAGAAACAGGCACAACTTGATCGGCACCATGAACGGGCTGATCACCTCGATGGCGATCATTTGCCCGCCTTCCGGCATGTGTTTCAGCAAAGGCGCCGCAAACACGGCGTAGATCTTGTTCGCGAACGGCACCATGGCCAGGAACAGCACGCCCAGGACAGCCACGGCGCGCAGCAATCGCGTGCGCAACTCGATCAGGTGCGACATGAACGGCATGTCGCTTTCGGTTTCGGTCGCCACGCTCACGGTTTGGGCCCGGATTCGGCTTCAGGCGGGTCGGACAATGCCTGTTTGATATCGGCAACGGGATCGATGCCACGAACGGACTCCACCGTCTCGTTCATGCCGCGCTCGGCATCGCGGAGGTGCTTCTTGAGTTCGTCGGCGGCAATTTCGCGTTCCAGTTCCTGATGCAGGCTGGACACCGCAGAGCGGGCACGCCGCACCAGTGCTCCGGCCATCCGTGCCGCCTTGGGCAGGCGTTCGGGGCCGAGCACGATGAGGGCGATCACTGCAATGAGCGCCATTTCGCTGATGCCGACGTCGAACATCGCGAATTACTGCTTTTCGTCCTTGGATTCGAGCTTGTCGGCTTCGAGACGTTTTTGCTCTTCGTCGCCGTTCAGGCCTTTCTTGAAATCACGCACGGCACCGCCGAGGTCGCCGCCGATGTTGCGCAGCTTCTTCGTGCCAAAAATGAGCACCACGATCACCAGAACGATGACCCAGTGCCAAATGCTGAAACTGCCCATGGCAAAGCTCCTGTTGGTATGGCCATCAGGGTGTTGAAAACAGCCTGATGCTGCGCGCCACGGATGGCGCACCTTGGACAAGGATAGCGCCGGATCGGGGGGCTTGCCTGTGTCGCAGGTCCAATTCCAGTAGAAACACTGGATAGCTGCTGCAAAACGCCATCCTGGCGTTTCATCAACGACACCAGTCCGGTGCACGCCCGGACTCGCTCACACTGAATCAATCACTTGCGTGATTGATTCGCGGGCGCGCCATCCATGGCGCGCTATCAGGCTCTTTTTCGGCAGCCTGATAGAATCGGGGGATCATTCAGGAACGTTTGCCATGCGCCTCAGTCAATTCCACCTCAATACCGTCAAGGAAGTCCCCGCCGATGCCGAGATCGTCAGCCATCAACTGATGCTGCGCGCCGGCATGATCAAGAAGCTGGCTGCCGGGATCTACACCTGGACACCTCTGGGCCTGAAAGTGCTGCGCAGGGTGGAGACCGTGGTTCGTGAGGAAATGAACCGGGCTGGCGCCCTGGAAGTGCTGATGCCTTCCATCCAGCCGCGCGAGCTCTGGGAAGAAACCGAGCGTTGGCAGAAGTTCGGTGGGCAGCTGCTGAAAATCAAGGATCGCAAGCAACAGGAATACTGCTACGGCCCGACACACGAAGAGGTCGTCACCGATTTCGCCCGCCAGGAACTGCGTTCCTACAAGCAGTTGCCGATCAATTTCTACCAGATCCAGACCAAGTTCCGCGACGAAATCCGGCCGCGATTCGGCGTGATGCGCGCGCGTGAATTCCTGATGAAGGACGCCTACTCGTTCCATCTGTCCAAGGACTGTATGGCACGCGAGTACGACAACATGTACCAGGCCTACACGCGCATCTTCACGCGCCTCGGCCTGAAATTCCGCGCCGTATTCGCCGATACCGGCGCGATCGGCGGTTCGGCTTCGCATGAATTCCACGTTCTGGCCGACTCCGGGGAAGACGCCATCGCGTTCTCGACGGGCTCGGAATATGCCGCCAACGTAGAGTTGGCCGAGGCTGTGGCGCCGGCGGGTGAACGGCCGGCAGCGGGCGAGGCTGCGGCCAAAGTGGCCACGCCGACGCAGAAAACCATTGAAGAAGTTGCTGCCTTCCTGCGCGTGACACCGGCTCATTGTGTGAAGACACTGATCGTCCGCGGCCAAGCCGGCCTCGTGGCACTATGCGTGCGCGGCGACCACGAAGTGAATGAAGTCAAGGCGGCCAAGTTGGCTGAGTTGCCGGGCGAGGTCACTTTGGCCACGGAGGAGGAAATCCTCGGGGAAGTGGGTTGCAAGCCTGGTTTCATCGGACCGGTTGGCCTGCCGGCCAGCATTCCGGTGATCGTCGACCGGTCTGCGGCTGCACTGGCCAATTTTGTCTGTGGCGCGAACGAGGAAGGATTTCACCTTCAGTCGGCGAACTGGGAGCGTGATGGCCGCGTCACCCGTATGGTGGATTTGCGCAAGGTGGTGGATGGTGACGCGTCACCGGACGGCCACGGTGAACTGAAGATCGCGCGCGGCATTGAAGTGGGCCATGTGTTCCAGCTCGGCCAGAAGTATGCCGACGCGATGGGTGCCACCGTCACCGACGAACAGGGCAAGTCCCAGGTGATGTTCATGGGCTGTTACGGCATTGGCGTGTCGCGCATCGTGGCCGCCGCCATCGAGCAGAACTTCGATGCTGCGGGCATCATCTGGCCGGAGCCGATGGCTCCATTCAAGGTCGCCGTTTGTTTGATCAACCCCAAGCAGGACGCTCAGGTCAACGCGGTTGCGCAATCCCTGTACGACGAGTTGCGTGCAGCCGGCGTGGAAACCGTGCTGGATGATCGGGGCCTTCGGCCGGGCGCCATGTTCGCCGACATCGAATTGATCGGCATCCCGCATCGTGTTGTGGTGTCGGAACGCGGTGTTGCTGCCGGAACCTTCGAATACCGCGCACGCCGTGCCACCGAAGCGGAAGCGCTGAGTCGCGAGCAGGTGCTGGCGCGACTCTTGGGCTGATTGGGCAAAATGGTTGTTTCTTGACAGCCGATCAAGTCGGTGGCGACGATGTTCCGCCACCGCCGGCGCGTATCTGCGACCAGCTGTGGAGCAGGCCGGGCAAGTCACGGGCCAATGACGGCACCGAACGGATTCGGCGGTCGGCGAGCGCCAGCAGCTCGTCGCGAGAGCGAAACACACCCAGCGCAGTCGAGCGTTCGTCCATTGTTTCCCAGTAGTTCCAGTGCTCGGGTTCTGCCCGCAACTGCTGTTCCATTCGTTCGGCCAGTGCCGCCGTCACATTGAACAGGGCTTGTTTGTCGTCCGGGTCCATCAGGTTCTCGATGCCGAGGGGCTCGTCAAACAGCAGGTCGACGCGCATGCCCGCTTTCGGAATGCCATAGAGCGGCAGGATCGGCGCACCGGTTCGGCTGGCGAAGAAGGCGGTACCCGCCATCACGCGCAACAGCCGGCCGAAAAACGGTACGGCAATGGTCGCATCGTTCGCCAGATAGACGTCCGGGAGGATCGCCAGACATTCGCCTCGCTTCAATGCCTTCAATGCCGAGAGTGTGCCGCGACGATCCGGGTACAACACGGTGACGTCACAGCCGAGCCGGCGGAACAGCGGCTCGTACACTGCGTTGGACGGGGTGATCGCGGGATCGTTGAAGATCACATTGAACCGTTTGCGGCCATGCAGTTTGCGGATCAGGAACAGGCACACGGTGATGAACGCGCCATAGTGGGGAGTCGCGAGGATCACGCCACCAGGCATTGCGGCCACTTGTTCCATGTCGAAGGCACCCAGTTCACGGATGTCCTGGTCGAGAAACGACTCAAGGTCCGGCAATGGCGCATCGAAGTTGTCCCGCAACAGCAGATGTGACCGCCACAGGGACGCGAAAATGCGGTCGGACAGAATCGAATGAGGCACACCCAGATTGATGCCGAGACCGGCCAACACGCGCGTGGCCCGGCGCCCCGGGTGCAGGCGATCAGGCAACCACCGACCCAGCCGGGTCAGCAATGGCACGATGGCATACAGCGCGCGTCGGGCAAACCTCACGGCACATTTCCTGTCGTCACGAAGTCAGCAATCGCGGCGCGGATGCGCTCGACGTCCAACAACTGACCGTGACCGCGGCCATCGATCTCGATGAAGCCCACTTGCTTGCCTTGTCCACGCAGTGCCGCGGCGTAGGATTGCATCAGCTTCGGACGGGTCTGGGTGTCGCGACTGCCGACCATCATCAGGACTGGCCCGCCATAGGTCTTCAACTTGCCGACATTGTCGATACCGGCGATCGATTCGGCCAATTGGGTCCGCACGAATGGCTTCCCGAACCACGGGATCAGGCTCTTCACCCATTGCTGCGTGTCGGGGGCAGTCGCTTCCAGCACCAGGCGTGGCGGATTGCGTGCACCAGCCACATGGGCGGCCATGAATCCGCCCATGGATGCGCCGTAGACGACCATCGGTTGGGTCGTCCGTGCCTTGGCCGCATCGTAGACGGCAACCGACGTCTCGAGCATTGTCGCGAGGGTTGGTTTGCCGGTGCTGCCGCCGTAGCCGGGATAGTCGAACATCACCAGGTCCGCTTCGACGGGAAACGCGCGGACAACCTCACCGCCCATCTGCGACGTTCGGAATTGATTGCCGCCGCAGTACAGCACGGACACGGAATTGCCTGGCCGGCTGACCCGGGTCACGGCGATGTCGCCGTGTTCGGTCGGTACGATGAATCGTTCGATCTGCTGCTGGCGTGTCGCGGCGGCATCTTCAACGCGCTGATCGGGCAGGATCATGTCGCGCTCGGAAATCGTGAAGGTCTTGCAGCCGATCATGGACAAGAGGGTGCCGAGCATCAGGAAACGCGCCACGGGCTGGATGAGACTGGTTTGGGTCATGAGGGGCTCAATGGGACGGGGGAGGAGCGGAGTTAAGGTCTGCGGACCGGTCCAGATACGCGCGCAAGGTCATCAGCGGGCCGGTGGCGGTTTGGTGATCGCCGTCACGTGCCAACAGGCGCAGAATGGCTTCGAGATCCCGGTAGTGTTCGCGTTTGCTGGCTTCGTATCCGGCCGGTGTCTTGGCGGCAAGGCACTTTCCGGCACGCCAGTCCGACCAGCGTGCGCGGTGTTCCGACTCCAGATGCGCCAGCAACCGGGCCTGCAATGTATGGGGCGCTTCGGTGCCGGCGACTTGGGCGTCAAAGCACTCAAGACGGTAGGCTCCGCCACGCAGAATCGATCTGGCGACAAACGTCGGCGGCGCATGGCGCAGCATCAGCGCGCTTTCGATCATGGAAAAGAACGTGGCAGTTCCGGCGTAGTCGAAGAGCTCGAACGAAGGCCCGTTGCCGACAATTTGCTCCGGGATCGACACCACTGTTCTGGACAACGAGGCACTCTGGGCAGACTGGCGCAGAATGTCAGCTGGCGTGCGCAAGCAGGCCAGAATCGGGTCATTTGCCGGCAGGTTCTCGAACAGCCTGGCGCGGGTGACCAGGCACGGGCGACTGGCACACAAAGCGCGAACGAATTCCAGGCTTCGCCGCGTGGCAGGCAGAACCACCAACGCGTGGCCCGGTGCAGCGGCAAGCCGATTCAAAGCGCGGGCAATCCAGAATTTGCGGAACAGGTTCAGCATCATGGGTGGGCCTCCGCTGTGGGGGCGGCGAATACTGAAAACAGGGTCCGCAGGCAACGTCGCGCAACCAGTGTCAGGATGACCAGCAGCAGGCCAATGATGAGCAGATCGGGTACCCAATGCAGCCATGACCGCGTGCTTTCCGTGACCGTCGCGGTATGGATGGACCGCGTCAGGCCTAAGCCGATCGACACCAGCAGATAGCTGAAATATGCCGTTGCCGCGGCCGTGAACCAGGCCAGCATGTGCAGGTCGCGGCGTTCCGCGCCAATGCTCTCCGATCGCCCCAGCCATCGCGACGCCACTTTGCGTGCGGTGTCGAGCACCCGGTCATGCAGGTTGCTCGTGCGCGTCAGATCACTGATCAGCCAGTAACCATCGAACTTCAGGCTTGGATTGAGTGTGTACAGCATGAGGAAGTGGCTCAGCCACATGACTTTTTTGGGCACGGTCGGGTCCGATGCCAGCAGGGCCCAGATGCCGATGACGCCCATGTACAAACCCTGCAGATACAGGCCGCCGACATCCACCGTCGCCCGTTGCTTGGGCGTGAGCCGCCACGCGGTCGATACGTCGGCAAAAAAGGTCGGGAAGATGAAGTAGATGCCGAAACCGATGCCACCACTCTTGCCGCCAAAGCGATTCAGCGCACTCACGTGGCCGAGTTCATGAATGAGGACTCCGGCCAGCGTCAGGGTCAGGACCAGCAGCCAGTTGGAGCTGCCGCCTGCGGAGACGACCGGCGGCTCGACGAAATGCCGGGCCAGCACCATCAAGTCGATCGCCAGGACCGAAATCATCAGCACCACCGCGATCGGCAGGCGAAACAGTGGGCGCACGAGGCGGGTCACCGGATCGAGCATGCCTTGCGTCAACAACATTCGTTGCCAGGACAGGGGTGATTTTTGCGGCGTGTCCTGAGATTCAAAAAGGGCCCGCGGGAGTTCATGGTCCACGAGCGCTCGGACGCGTTCCGGGTCGATGGTTGTCCCCAGTTGCTCCGACACATCGGTGGCAACCTGGGCCGCGTTGGCCGGGCCGCGCAGATGCGCGAGCAATACGGCGGTCGCGCGGTCGACCACGAAGTGATGGTGGTCGATGGCGACCAGGTGCCGCTCTTGTCCATCGCCCG
>JBEIPT010000386.1:0-3821 GCA_040376895.1 Lysobacteraceae bacterium
ACCTCTCCCGTGGCATACGACCGGCTATGCCCTGTTCCACTCTTGAGGTCCACCGGCCAAAGCTTTGCTTCGATCAGGGGCGCCAGGATTTTAGTCCATTGGCGCAATCCAGCTTTGCATGATCAACGAAGTTCGCCCATGAAATCAAAAGATTGCCATCGAGCGACGATGTTGACGCAACCATTCAATCCTGGCATCAGCAAGACGGCAGGACCGTCTCGCTGAATGAACTCAATATTGGCCCATGAAGTCGCGTTTGCCGATCTCGACACCGCAGTGTCGCAACACCGCATAGGCTGTGGTGACATGGAAGAAGAACTGCGGCAGGCCATAAGCCACCAGATAGGCGTGGCCGTCCAATGTGCGCTCTTTCGGAGTACCTGGGCGCAACACGATTGATCGCGACTCGGCACCCTCGAACGCTTTCGGGTCGAGTCCATCGATGAATGAGAGGGTCTTGGCGATACGCGCCTGCAGGTCATCAAAGGTCTGCTCGTTGTCTTCGAAGGATGGCAACTCGGCACCCGCCAGGCGGCCGGCAACGCCCTTGGCGAAGTCACAGGCGACTTGAACCTGACGCAGCAGCGGGAACATGTCCGGGGAGAGCCGTGCCTGCAGCAGCACTACCGGTTCGAATTTTTTTGCCGCTGCATGCGCCGAGCCCTTCGCCAGAACGTCGGCGAGGGCTGCAAGCAACTGCCGGAACACGGGCACGGACGCGCTGTACATGGAAATGGCCATAAGGTTCTCTGAAAGGTTGGGGACAGCGATAGTAGCTTCAAAGCCTGTCCGAGCTTGCGACACCATGAACAGCGCGCGGGTGGTTCTTCTCCCGCTTGCGTTCGATGATGCCGAAGGCAGATGAGGAACGCTGGCGACAAGATCAACTTCGCGGCAATCTGGCCCTCATCCGGTCCTGCGGACCACCTTCTCCCGTTTCACGGGAGAAGGCAAAACCGATCGACGCTTCGCCGGATGCAAGCTTCGCTTGCTCTTACAGATCTTCGTCTTCCGTCTTGACCGCTGCAGCGTCCGGAGGTGGTGCTGCGGACATGATGAGGTCATGGATTTGGCCAGCCCGCTCCGCTTGTGCTGCGACCGGAAACGGCGGTACGGAAACACCGCCGTTTTCCTGTTGGATCGTGACCCAGCGCATACGTCCGCCAACAGGGTGCTGATCCAACTCTTTCCAGCGCGTTTCAAAAGCCTTGAGGCGCACCAGTTCAGAGGACAGATGTTTGAGCTGCTCGGGCGTCAACTGGAACGAGGCTGTCACCGTGTTTTCGGCATCCGCAACATACCCGCGGACACTCGCTCGTTCACCTCGCCCGTCCGAGTGAATCGTCACGCTGCCGGAGCGGCGATACGGTGGTGGCAGGGTGCCGTTGTTCCAATGGGCACTGACAGTATTCCAACGCACGGTTTGCTCCAGAGCTTCACGTTTTCCGGCAGCTTCGCCGGCAGGCGACATCATCGCCAGAACGGCGAGCAACAGGCCGCCTGACCAATGTCTGAGCGATCGAATAGCGGTATCTCGCCCTGGGCAAATCCGGTTCATGCTGTGCGACTCCATATCCACAGCAAGCCTATCCGGGCAACCGATGACCTGCAAAGTGTCATGGTGGGAACTGGAGCCATCGGAATCCTGCTTCCGCCTCGCCTATTCGAAGCCATCCGAAAACAGGGCATCGAGAACCCATTCGACAGCACCGGTATCGCAGCGTTCGATGCCATCGGCATCGCCATCCTGAGGGCGCCGGGTGCCACGTTGATCGATCTGCAACACCGTATTCTGGGTCCCCAGGCACCCTGTCGGATCACCGGCGTCAATCGCCTGGCTCCCCATGGTCAACGGCAGCACGGTTGTGGCGCCCGAGAGATCCGGGGCCGCGAGCATGGGATCGACGACCAGATCGGTGCTGCCCAGCGCACAGCCCGCGTTGAATTCGACGACGTTGTACGTCGAAGTGGTCAGCGTGCCCGAGCAGTCTTCCGGCGTGCTGCCGCGGAGGTTGTCGGCCATGACGGTGTTCATGACGATCGAGGTTCCGCCAGCCAGCGATAACCCTGCCCCCGACCCAGTGCCGTTGTTGTCGGCGTCAGCGCGGTTACCGGCGATCGTGGCATTGCGGAGCACCAGATCTCCCGATATCAGTTGGATCCCGCCGCCGTTGCCGTTGGCTCGGTTGTCGTGCCAAGTGGAATTGACCCACTCACCGCGACCACCCAACACACGAATGCCTGCCCCCTGCCCACTCGATTGATTCCCGCGGATCGTGCTCGAATTGATGAAACTGTCGCCGGACAATTGCAACACACCGGCACCTGAAGTGGCGAGATTGTCGGCAATCTCCGACGTCGACATCTGCAGCAGCACACTCGTGAACACACCACCTGCCAAGGCCTGGGTGCCACGGGATTCGTTCGCAACGATACGGGATGCATTGATCGTCAGCGGCGTCAGGCTGTAGATCCCGCCTCCGGTGGCCCCCACCATCGACGAGTTGCCGGCAAGATTGCCTGAAACCTGCGACAGGGTGAGTACCAACGCGCCGGTATTGTTGATACCGGCGCCCAACCGAACCGGTTGGCTGGCATCACCATTCAACTCGATACGGCACGCTTCGATCGCAAGAATGCCGGCGTTCAGGACCCCGCCGCCGGAGTCCACGCCGGCACCGCCGGTAAGGGTCAGGGCACCCACCGTGGCGGTGACGCCTGCACCCACATCCAGTACACGATCGATGCCATTCGCATCGATACTCACGACGTCGGCTCCTGCGCCGGCCAGCGCAAGATTGCTGCGGATATCGAGATCACCGGTCGCAGAAGCATCTTCACCGCGCCCGGGCAAGGTCAGAACGTAGATTCCGGCCGGCACAACAACACTGTCGAACCCGGAGTCGGCATTGGCTTCCATGATTGCAGCCCGCACCGAACAACTGCCGCCTGCAGTGAGGCACACGCCATCACCAGGAACGACATCCACAGCATCGTCAGTACCGGTGACCTGAAAAACCGCGGCCGAAACGGGCAAAGTCACCACAGTGGCGCACACGCACACGCTCGCGAGCCAGCTGAATAGGGTCTTGTGTCCAACGCTCATGAATTTGATCCGCTCGATGGAGGTGTCGGACGATCATGTCCGGCAGATGTTCATGCCGTTTTTCGGGGAAGCGAAAAGTTGTAAGCAAATATTGACGGGAGCTGACTGACGCTCCGGATCACGAGCCTTGCCCCGGATTCGCCCCTTCCCCGCCAGCGTGCGAACACGCAAAAAATGCGCCGATGTGGTCTCCTGCCACCATGTCATCAAGCCCTGCCGCATTGAGTCTGGATCGCACGCGCGCCATTGCCGTGTTGTCCATTTTTCTGACCCCAATCCTGCTGCCCGCCATCGTCGGGCTTCGGCATGGTGCCGCGTGTGCGCAAGGTGGCGAAGAGTCGCTCGCCCTGCTGATTCCCTTTGCATTGTTGCTGGCCAGTACGGCCAATCCGTGGCGCGCCGTGGCGGCTTGTTTGGCTTACCTGCCGGTCGGGTATGCGCTGATGATCGAACCGTGTTCACCGGTGCGGTCACAAGGTTCAGGTGGACTGCTGCATGTGTTGTGGCCGGTGCTGGCGGCGTGGGTCGTCGCTGGGGCCTGGATCGGCGGCGCATTCCTGATTCGTGTGTTCCGGATCCGGGCTGAGCCGGAACCGGCAACCGAACTTCCGACCCCGCTCAACGCAAGTTGAGTAGCGCCGGCTAACCCAAAGCGGCGATCAAGCGCCTGAAGTACGCGTCAGAAAATCCCGCACCTTCACTGCATCAAACGGCC
>JBEIPT010000551.1:0-2181 GCA_040376895.1 Lysobacteraceae bacterium
CCGGGTTCGAGGCATCGCGGCTGAGGCCGCTCCCACAGGATTTGGCTGGTGGCAATTCGCAGCTCTTTGAATGTTGCTGGAACAATTTCCTGAAGCGAACGTTCCACGGAGTGTCGTCAAGGCCCGAACGAAGCATGCCGTTCTTCGAGCATACAAAAAGCTCGCAATGACCGTTCATGGGGAGATCGCGAGTGCTCAAGACGCCTGTCATTGCGAGCCCAAAGGGCGCGGCAATCTCTTCCTTGCGACAAAGCTTGCGACAACCGGGAAATTGCCGCGTCACGCCAAGCCTCGCCAAAACAGACACTGAAAGGTCCGCAAGAAGCGAGGGAATCCTTACCAAACCCCAGTGTTGGGCATCGACAGCCAAGGCTCAGTCGGTGGCAAGGGTTCGCCAGCCTGCAGCAGCTCAATCGAAATCTGGTCGGGCGACCGCACGAACGCCATGCGTCCGTCGCGCGGTGGCCGGTTGATCGTCACACCGTGAGCCATCAGTCGTTCACACAGACCATAGATATCATCCACCGCGTACGCGACATGCCCGAAGTTGCGGGCGCTGCCGTAGTCTTCGATGTCCCAGTTGTAGGTGAGTTCGATCTGGGCCTCGTCGTCGCCCGGGGCTGCCAGATAAACCAGCGTGAACCGTCCCTGCGGGTAGTCCTTCTGGCGAACGACATGGAGCCCGAGTGCGTCGCGGTAAAACCGCAGCGACGCATCGAGATCGGCCACACGAACCATTGTATGAAGGTATTTCATCGGGTCAGTTGTAACACTGCTTGGCTTGGAATCGCGCCCATCGATCCGGATACACGGTCTGCAGCAGCGACTTCCACGCGGCCCAGCCATCGGCGCCTTGTTTCGCTTCATCGGCGCTGACGTTCTTGTCGATGAGTGTGTACCACAGGCCATGGTAGGAGATGCCAGCATCGGCCAGCGCTGCCTTCATGTTGTCGATATTCTTGCGGCCGTCGTCAGCCAGGATGATGTGCTGGTATTTCAACCCGCGTTCTTCGAGCAGATCGAGCAGCACGAGGCCCTTGTTTGCGCCGGTGGTCATGAACACGCCCTGGTCGTAGCTGACCGGCACCGACTTGCCGGTACCCGGGTCTGTCCAGGTCCACATCGATCCAAGCGCCGGTTTACCGAGTGGTCGGGGCAACTCATACTTGAATGCCTTGAGTTCGCGAATCGTACCGCCACGATAGTTCGCGCCCCGTGAGGTCAGCAGCAAACGATCCACCGTGAGCCCATTCACCAGTGTGGGTGCATCCGACTGTGTCAGCACCTGGGTGCCCGCCTCGAAGTTCATTGCGATCAGATCGAACTTGCAGGGCACCTTCTGGTCGTCCGGCAACGACTTTTCCCATTCGTACCAGGCGTCACTGCCGAAGAATTCCTTCGAGGTCAGCAGGGTGTCGTCGATATCGAGCACCAGCAGGGTCTTCTTTCCCTTGGCCGCATCCAGCGCCGCCGTGATGGCGTTCAGATCCTTCACTTCGTCGACGATCGACGGCGCTGCACTCTGGCGCGGCATGCTTGAGCAAGCCGAAAGCCCGACCAAGGCTGAAATCACGATAATCCGGGCAATCATGGAACACTCCATGGCAAAGGGTGCCCAGTAGACCAAAATCGCGTGGCAATTTCGAGTCCATGATGTTTGGCAGGGCCCGCCAGGTGACGCGATGACCCTCCGTTTCCAACTTCGATCGGGCTTTGCCAATCGATCTGTTGATCCGGCTTTATAATTCGACATCTTCCCGGATCGGGGCAGTCGTTTTGGGAGTCAGGAATCATGCAACGACATCGCAAGCGGGCAGAACCCCGATTGGGCGGGTGGCGCGTGTTTGCCGGGTTGATTCTCGCCGTGGCACTGCATGTTGGGCTGTATTACCTGATCAGCCCTTCATCCCAGTGGAACGCCGAAGAGGATTCAGTTTCCCGGCAACGACAACAAGCAGTGTTGCACCCACCCGGCGGGCGCCACCCTGCCATGGAATCTCTGTCCCAATCAGCCCTTTGCCTCGCACAGCGCACAGCGACGTCTACCGGCAAACTCTCGGTTTACCACTGGAAAGACGAGTCGAACGTGCCGAACTGGTCGGACCGACGACCAGACGACACAGCCGATCCTGAAAGGCTGGACCTGCTTGTTGAAGAATCCTTCAAGATCAAGATCGCTGC
>JBEIPT010000201.1:0-6937 GCA_040376895.1 Lysobacteraceae bacterium
CCGTGTCTGACCAAGCCGGCGGCAAGGCAAGGAATGGCTGGAAGTAAGGTGTTTCTTCGATGTCTTGGTCAGCGAGGTCCTTGATCGGCTGTTCGCGGCCATCCAGAACGATCTGCTGCACGGTCATGCCGGTACGGAGCCCTTCATCAAGCAGGGCCTCATGTTGTTCGAAGTATCTCGGCAGGTCTTCGAGTCGGGCCAGATAGGCCTCGGCTTGAGGCACGGTTCTGAGCCGTTGCGCGCTCATGCCCTGCGCCAGGTCACCCCAGAAGCTGGAGTCGCTGTTCATAGGCAATAGCCAGACGCGCGACTCGATTCCGGCAATCAGTTCGTCGAGTTGTGCTCCATAGACCGCGGCATCCACTCGATGTTGCGGATTCAGTTCCGCAGGATCGATTTTTCCAAGCTGCTCCCGGACATCTTGCCAATGCTTGAGTCGGCGTGCCTGGGCTGTCGCATCAACTTGCCCGAGGGTCCTGATCTCCGCCGGGTCGCCAATGCTCGCGGCGAACTGGGGAAATTCAGCCTGGCGCCAAGTCCATTCGCGTTCATGCAGTTCGACGAAGCGACGATCGGCTCGACCGGCTGCCAGAGCCTGCATCGAAACCAGAGACAACAACACAATCATCACCATCCAGGGCCGGTCAATTCGGTACATGGCGTCAGTCCATTCTCGTCGGTTCGACAAAGTGCCACGTTATTCCGCCTGGTGGACCTGTGCAACTGCCGAAGCTGCCAGAATCTGCGCTCACCTTGATGTTGACGGACAACGTGAATTCTTCACTCCTGCCCTATCTTTCTGAACTCGCTCTTGCCCTGGCCCTGTTGTTCGGCTGGGTATTCGCGTTGCAGGTCATTCGTGAACGTCGCACGCCTGCGGCGACGTTGGCATGGGTCGCGGTTCTTGTGTTGTTCCCCATCCTCGGTGTGCTGATCTACCTTCTGGTCGGCACGCGCAAGCGCGAGCTCAAACATGTGCGGCTGCGCGGCCTGTCCGCGACCGGCACTGCTGCGCTGCACTTCGAGCAGGCACATGTTCTCGACCGCATGCTGCGCCGACTGTCGGTTCCACCGGCATCGCTCGGCAACGACATCGAGATCGCGTGGCGCCCCGACGCAGCGATGCAAGGATTGTTGGGCGTGATCGATGGAGCCCGCGAACGTCTTTGGCTCCTGATCTACATCTTCGAGGATGACGACAGCGGTTGCCGGGTACTCGAGGCACTTGTTCGCGCAGCCGAGCGCGGCGTGACCGTTCGTGTGATGGTCGACGATCTCGGTTCCTACGGTCGCATCGACGCCAGTCGTCGCGCGCTTGAGGCTGCCGGTGGCCAGATCATCCGGTTCAAACCAGTCTGGTATGCGCTGTGGAAGCGAATGGTCAACCTTCGGAACCACCGCAAGATCGTGGTGGCGGACGGTGAGACGGCATGGACCGGTGGCCGCAACATCGGGGATCACTATCTGCGCGCCGGCAAGTCCGAGTGGCTGGACCTGTCTGCAGTCATCACCGGCCCGGCCGCACTCGCGCTGGAAGAAATCTGTCGCAATGACTGGAGTTTCACGACCGGCGTCGAGGCCCCTCTGTCGCCGATCCTGGTGCATCCTGCAGAAGGGCCGGCCACCATCCAGGTACTGCCCTCCGGGCCCGAGTATCGTGAAGACCTCTGGCATGCGGCACTGGTGAAGGGTTGTTTCGAGGCGCACACCCGACTGTGGGTCGCCACACCGTATTTTGTCCCTGACGAAACCGTGATGAATGCGATCGTGACCGCAGCGCGATCTGGCATCGACGTGCGGATCCTCATACCGCACCGTTCCGACAACCTGATTGTCGACATGGTCGGTCGGAGCTACCTGCGCGAGGTTCAGCGCACCGGCGCCAAGGTGTTTCGTTACAAGCTCGGCATGATGCATGCCAAAGCAGTGCTCGTCGACGATCAGCTGGCGCTGCTGGGTTCGGCCAACGTCGATGCACGCAGTTTTTTCCTGAACTATGAATGCACGCTGGTGGGCTATGACGAATCCACCACGCGACCGGTATCGGCATTCTTCGAGTACGGTTTTGCCCGCGCCAACAAGGGTGTTCGCCCGGTTTCGCGGATCACGGAGTCGCTGACTTCCGTGGCCCGATTGTTCTCGCCGATGCTCTGAGGCTTCGAATTTCGGCAACTTGATTCCAGAAATCCTGAACCCTTCGCTGCTGTAAACGGCCCTGACTTTTGCACTTGCCGTCGGCGGCGGTGTTGACTGATTGGCGCGACGGGTGTCGCGCTGGTCGACGATGGGCGTAACCGGATGCTCTATGCGGACGCGCACACCGAGCAACGTACGACCGGCAAACTCGTTGAAGGCCAGAAGTACGTCTTTACCACCCGCGAGTTGTCGCACACCATGAATGCGGAAGACACTCTGAAGTTCGACCTGCCGAGTTTTGACCCGATCAGCTGATGCGCGCGGCGTTGCCTGGCAACGCCGACTCGCTCATTCGAAGCCGTTGGCGAAAATGTCTGGCGACGGCGGTGCAAATTCATAGGCACCCTTGTCGCAGAGCGCCGACCCGTCGGAGGTGCCGTCGGTCATGCGCGGAAAACCGGGGCCTCGTTGATCGTTGGCCAGCAGCTGCCCGGTTTCATCAAGACATCCGCCGGGATTGCCGGCATCCAGCAATGGACTCGATGCATCGAAAGCCCGGACATCCGCTGTACCACCCAGATTGGTCAGCGGCGACAGTGTCAGCGGCGTGTTGCGGATGTTGCCAGTGCCCCCGTTGAAGCATTCGCTCGACGTGACGTGGTTGAACGTGCCCCCCGCGTTTACGAAACTGCAGTTCGTGAAGTTGGTTGCGGCAGTGTTGTTGGCCAGGACACTGTTGAATATCTGCGGCAGGTTGAAGGTGTTCTGCACAAAAATGCCGCCGCCTTGATCTGCAGCGCCAGCCGAATTGTTGGCAATCGTGGTGTTGTAGAGACTGACGCTGGCTGCGTCCTGATGGAAGTGGATGCCGCCGCCATTTGCGAACGCGCTGTTGCCGGTGATCGTCGAGTTGACGATCAGCAATTCTCCGGCAGAAGCGATCGCACCGCCATTGCCACCCTGGTTCGCCGAGAACAGGCTGTTGCGAATTTCTGAAGGCACGTTCGAGAAGAAGTAGATCCCGCCACCAAATGCCGATGAAAGGTTTCCGCGGAAGTCGCAGTCATCAACGAAGGTCATGGCACCAGATGCCACGGCCCCGGCCTGGGTGAGGGTCGTGTTTTCCCGGAAGCTGATTCGATACAGGCCGAGCACCGAGCTTGTACCACTTGCCATTACGGCTGCGCCTGTATGGAAGTTGCCACCAAATCCGTTGACGAGCGAAAGGTCGGTGATCTGAACGGTCATGCCTTGCAGACTTCCCGGATTTACGTGGATCAAGCGATCGATGTCGCCGCCGTTGATGGTTGTTTGTGCACGGCCTGCACCGTAGATACCCATGCCCATGAGCACATCGAAGTCGCCGACCTGGTTCTGATCTTCGCCGGTTCCCTGGATACCCAGCGTGTATGTGCCGGCCGGAATGATCACGGCGCCGGGTGCGGCGTTGGAGGCACCGATTGCCTCGCGGATCGAGCAATCGGAAGGACTGCAATTGCCATCGGCGGTATCGACCAGTTTGGTCACCGTGTATTGGACTGCGGCGCTCATTTGCAGGGACAAGGTGCGTGATGTCGCACTCGCCGTCTGTTGGGCCACTTCGATGAAGTGGACGGTGCCGGGTGCCATCCGCACTCCTGACAACTGCGCCAGAGTGGTCGACCCGGCCACACCTTGGTCGTTGCAGCCTCCGGCGATGAGCTTGAGATTGCCGGCGGTCCCCGTATAGATCGACAGAATCGTGTCGTAGTTCGACGTAGCGGTCGTCAATGTCACGTATTCGAGGGTGGCACCGGTCGTGTAGCGATACCAAACCGTGTTGCCGCCCGTCGCCCGCGGCATCCGGCATTTCAGGACCGGGTCACCTGGTTCGGTGGTCGCCGTGCCGATACCGGTTTCCACATCCGAGAACGGCAATGTGGCGATGTTTTCGGCATTGGCGATCAAGTCGTTCGCGGGCTGTGCCGACGCCAGGCCGGACAACGCGGCGAGGACGCAGGTCAGGGAAATTGGGCACACGGCCCGCAGGATGGTTTGCAGTTTCATGGCTTGGCTCCGGATCCAGTGGCAACCTGATTTGGTTGCATTGACTGTTGATACGGAGCGCCGTGGCAAAACCCGCCAACTTTCTGGCACTACTTCAGAATTGTGCCATGTCGAACCCCGACGACCGGTCCCGATCCCCGCGCCCGCCCGCGCCATTGGAGGGTTCGGAACGGTCTGCTATGTTCCGGCCCAGTTACCAAAGGCGAGGTGCATCATGGGGTTCCTGCGCGGAATGTTGGCCGTCATCGTCGGCTTGGTGTTGGGCAGTATCGTCAACATGGGGCTGGTCATGATTGGCGGCAAAGTGGTCGCGCCGCCGACTGGCGCCGATGTTCTGACGATCGAAGGTCTGACGGCGTCCATCCATTTGTTCGAGCCGAAACATTTCCTGTTTCCGTTCCTCGCTCATGCGTTGGGCACACTGGCCGGCGCGTTCGTTGCTGCGAAGATCGCCGGCAGCAAGTTTCTGTGCGCCACGATCGTTGGCTGTTTTTTCCTGCTCGGTGGTGCGATGAATGCCGCCATGTTGCCGGCTCCACTATGGTTCGAAGTGGCCGATCTTCTGTTGGCCTACTTGCCGATGGCGTGGCTAGGTCAACGACTGGCGGCCGGAAAGTCCACAAGTCAGGCATAAAAAAGCCCGGGTCAACGCATCCCTGCGTCGACCCGGGCTCACACCACGTCTGGTGAGTGCGTTATGCAGCGCGGCGCATGGGCGTTGCGCCTGCCATCAGATGACCGAACAAGTCTTTCGGGTCGGCCAGTTCGGGGATCAAGGCAATCCGCTCGCCCAGGCCAAGCTCGACCGCACAATCGCGAAGCAACCGGAGCGCGGAATAGTCTTCCAGTGCGAACCCGACTGAATCGAAGACTGTGACCTGGTTCGGCGCGGTGCGCCCCGATGCCGTGCCGTTCAGAACTTGCCACAACTCGGTCACTGCGAAGTCCGCAGGCATTTGCTGCAAGTCGCCCTCGATGCGCGTCTGCGGCTCGAATTCGACGAACACCGAGGCTTGTTCCAGCACGCCACGATGCAGTTCGGTCTTGCCCGGGCAATCTCCACCCACCCCGTTGATGTGCATGCCCGGCTCGATCATGTCGGGCGTCAGGATGGTGGCGTTGGTCTTGTCGGCCGTGACGGTCGTGACGATGTCTGCGCCGCGCACGGCTTCGGCCGTCGAGCCACAACGCACGATCCGCAGACCGGGCATTCCGGCGAGGTTCTTGACGAGCTTGTCGGTTGCAGCGGCGTCGACGTCATACACACGCAACTCATTGATGCCCAGCACGTGGTGGAACGCCAGGGCCTGGAACTCGCCTTGTGCACCATTGCCGATCAAGGCCATGACGCGCGAATCGGGGCGCGCCAGCGCACGTGCTGCCAGGACCGAGGCGCCAGCGGTGCGGATCGCTGTCGTGAGCGTCAACTCGGCGAGCAAAGTCGGGCGACCGGTAGCGACTTCGGCCAGCACACCAAACGCCATGACGGTCGGGAGGCCTTCACGGGTGTTCTTGGGATGGCCGTTCACGTACTTGAAGCTGTAGTCACGCGCATCGGCAACCGGCATCAGCTCGATCACGCCGACATCAGAATGGGCGGCTACGCGAGCGCATTTGTCGAATTCCTGCCAACGGCGGAAGTCGGCATCGAGGTAGCTGACCATGCGGGTCAAGACATTCGGCAGACCGAGAGTGCCGACGATGCGGCTGATGTCGCGAGTGGTGAGCAGAGTGGTCATGGTCGCCTCCGAGGCTTTGGCAGGCGCGCCACCATGGCGCGCGTCGATGGCTCATTGTGCCGAGTCGTGTGTCAGCGCAAAACAGCAATATTGCGCACACATTTGGCATTCATGTAGCATTTCGGCAGGTTTGAATGACATATTGATCAAATGGACGCGCTCGACCAGCAACTGATCGCCAAACTCCGCCACAACGCCCGTGCGTCGATCGCCGAATTGGCGCAGACACTCAAGGTGTCGCGGGGCACCATCACCAATCGCCTTGCCAAGCTGGAGCGGGACGGGGTCATCGTCGGCTACACCGTGCGCCTCCGGCCGGACGCGACGCCCAGCGAAATCCACGCCTGGACCGGCATCGCGGTCGAGGGCAACCAACAGTTGGTGATCCGCGCCTTGCTCGGCGAGCCCGGCCTTGCGGCGTTGCACGACACGAACGGGCGGTGGGATCTGCTCGCCGAGCTGCGCGTTGGAAATCTCGGCGAACTCGCCAGCACCCTGGAACGCATTCGAAAGATCAAAGGCATCAGCGGCACCGAGACCAGTATTCACCTCCAGAGCTTCAGGACCTAGCCCGGCAATTGTCAGAGACTGCAAGGACAGGCCGGAGGAACGCCAGAGACCGGACCTTCAGCACATGAAGTCGACAAGGTTGGGGTTAGCCTTGTGGGTTCCTGAAACCGGAATCCATCCCATGAACCACTCGTTCAAACGACTTCGTCCGCACCTGTTGGCCCTTGGCCTGTCTGTTTCGCTCGGGGCACAAGCACTATCGATCCTTCCACCGGTGCCGCCGGCACCGAAGGCTCAATTGGGTTCGTTCGGAATCGAACTCGATCATCGCGACGAGGCGGTCAAGCCAGGTGATGATTTTGATCGGTATGCCAACGGCGACTGGTTCGACAGTCATCAGCTGAAGGACCACGAGACCCGCTGGGGTTCGTTCACACGACTCAGTGATCAGGCCGAGATCGACGTGCATGCGATCATTCAGGGCATCACTGCCGAAGAGGCCAAGG